>JACQGT010000389.1 GCA_016199425.1 Chloroflexota bacterium | reverse complement strand
TGGCCGGGAACTGGAAGATGAACAAGACGATCCCGGAAGCAATCGCATTGACCCGCGAGATTTGCGAGTTGGCGTGCGATTACAATGCTGTTGAGCGCGTCATCTGTCCACCCTTCGTCTGTCTCTCCGCGGTGAAGGCGATGTCCGCCGATATTCCGATTCTGCTCGGCGCGCAGAACTGTCACTGGGAAGAGAGCGGCGCCTTCACGGGTGAGGTGAGCGCGGCTATGCTGGCTGGTCTGGTGGAGTATGTGATTATCGGCCATAGCGAACGGCGGCAGTTTTTCGGGGAAACCGACGAGACGGTCAATCTCAAAATCAAAGCGGTTCTGGCTGCCGGGCTGACGCCGATTGTCTGCATCGGCGAGAGTCTGGCCCAGAACGAGGCCGGCGAGACGCAAAGTTTCGTCAGCGGGCAGGTGCGGGCTGCGCTGGCCGGGCTGAGTGGGGAAGAGGTGCGCTCGCTGGTTCTGGCCTATGAACCGATCTGGGCCATCGGCACGGGCAAAGCGGCCACCAGCCAGCAGGCGGGCGACATCTGCGGCGGTGTGGTGCGGGCCACTGTGCGGGAACTGTATGGGGACGGGGTGGCTGATGCTGTTCGCGTTCTCTACGGCGGCAGCACCAAACCGGGCAATATCGCCGAAATTATGCAGCAACCGGAGATCGACGGCGCGCTGATCGGCGGCGCGGCGCTGGATGGCAAGAGTTACGGGGAGATGGTGCGGATTACGAGCGAGGTCTACGCGGGGTAAAACGCGCCTGCGGGGTGTGTTGCGAGACGCCAGCAGACCTTTGGCGTCAGAGATGAGAGGTACGAAAGGGTAAAAGATATGGCTGTGCTGACGCTGAGCGCCATCCTGGATGACTTACAAGTTGCCGAGGCGGGGCTGCACAAATTCGAGCGTCGTTTTTGGGTGAGTTCTGCCCACTTCTACGAGATGTACTCCCAGGGAAGGCTGGACGACGGCGCTCATAGCGAAGCCTTTGCCGAGTGGGCCGGCCACTACAAGCTGAAACTCAAGCGAGAGGCGGCGTTGGAACAATTGTCACGATTGTTGTCTTTCGCTATAACACTTCTGGCGCTGCCAACAACTTTGTTGTTACTGCCTGGGGCGCCTATATTTCTCCAAAAAGTTAGCGATTATGGCCAACAAACCGGACTGGCTGGTTGAATACGAAATTACCCTGGAAGGCCAGACTATCACCTATAGCTATGACAAAGAGGGTGATATCTTGGAAATTTTTTTCCAAAAAGAGGGAGGTTTGGGCATTGACCTGACTGAAAATATCGTGCTGCGCTACAACCAGGAAGATCAAAAACCCCTTAGCCTGATTTTGACCGATTTTTCACATCTGACCCGTCTTACCAAATTCGGACCGCCCAGCTTTCGCCTCACATCTTTCGCTACATTGCCGCCCAACATGCAGCGGATAGTTCTTCCCATCCTCAACTCTTTCCCTGTCAATCACTTCCTGAAGGTGTCTGGGCTAATCTCTTCCCCTGGCGGCGAGCTGCAACCGATCACTTATTTCGAGCGACCAACTAATCTGAAAATACGGGACGCTGAAACGACTGACCTGAATTGATCGGCGCAGATCAGTCGTTTCAGCGCAAATCAGCGTCCGCTTTTCATGGCTGATGATTGAGTATCCCCTTCACCGCGCCAGCGCCGGCAAGAAGAGCTGCCAGCCGGTTGTGAGCGTCATCTCCCACGGACGGCTGAGCAGACCGTCGCCCTCTTTGTCCCGGGCGTAGACGACGATGCGGTAGCTCCCCACCTGGTCGAACTGGCCGTACAGACCGCTCCACCAGTCGCTGGCCCCACTCTCCCGGTGCAGGGTCAGGGGCGGCGGCGAAGGGGCCATCTCGTCCGGATTGACAGGCGGCGCGTAGTCCGGCGGGTAGACCACCGCCCACACTTCGTCCACGCCCACGTCGTCCACCACTTTGGCTTTGACCGTCCCGCGCCCACCGCTATCCAGATTCACCATAGCTTCCTGGATGTGGGGCGGCCAACGCACGGTCTCGCTCAACGAACCCACATTGGAGAAGCTGCGCCGGGCCGCCTCTTTGCCGTCCTGATGGCGACGGTATTGCCCATCCCCGTCGTCGTCCAGCCAGGGCTGCTGTTCGAGCAGATGACGCACGGCCTGGCGCGCCTCGTCGAAGGCTGTGTAGAGGCTCTGATCCCGTTCCAGCGCGGTGAGAAAGGCGTCGGAGAAGAGCGCGCCCTGGCGCGAGGCAAAGGCCCGGTTGTATTGGTTGGTGGAGCTAATGATCACCCGTCCCGGCTTGCTGATGGAGTGCTCCAGATCGATGAAGCTGCCGGAGAGACAGGCCTCGTAGATGACGTTGACTTTCACCCCAGGCACTTTGCTCTCCAGTTCATCCAGCCATCCATCCAACTCCTGGGGCGTCAGCAGCTCCCGGCGCACCCCGTCCAGATAGAATTTGTCGTACCCCCCGTGATCCATCAGAAAGAGGGTCAACGCCTGATCCGGCTGCAACAGAGCGGGCGCCCACTGGGTAATGGCCTGCTGCAAGCGGCTGCGGCTGGGCAAACCGTCTACGTCCGCAAAGCCATCGCCGTCCGCATCCAGGCTCACATCCGTGGCCAGAAAAGTGATGCGCTCAGCCGGGTTGTCCACGCCTTGCGCCGCATATTTGGAGGCAAACAGCCGATAGGCATCCATCGTCACATTGTGGATGTTCGTCTGTAAGCCCTGGGGGTCCGGGTCCGCCAGACGACCAGCCACGAGTATTGCCACGCTGCCGTTGGTCTGGGCCGGCTGGCCGCGCACACTGACCGCATAGGTGACCTGAACACCGTAGACGTTGCTCTTCTGGTTGTAGAGGCGCAACCGGTAGACGCCGTTGGCCGGAGCCTTCAAAACATAGGATACATCGGGGGCAAAGTCGCTGAAGGCGGGCGGCGAACCGGCGCTGGCGCAGGAGTCATAGACTTCCATCACCAGGTCCGCTTTGGAACCACCCGGCGCGCGCCCCTCGATGAGATAGGTGATACCGGCCTGGGCATCGAACCGTAGCCAGTCCTCGTCGGACTGGGTCTGGAAAGCCATCTCCAGCGGGAAACCATCGCTGCCGATGGGTTGGGCCTGGGCGCAGCTATCGTTGGGTTCGCTCTCAGCGTCCGGCGCAGGGGTAGCCGTGGGCGAAGCTGGTGTGCGGGTCGGTGTCGGTGTGGCTGTGGGCGTGTTGGTAAATGTCGCCGTTGGCGTCGATATACGGGTTGGCGTGAATGTAGCAGTTGGCGTGCGAGAAGGTGTTGGAGTTGCCGACGGCGTGTACGTGGGCGTGCGCGTAGCAGTCGGTGTATAGGTCGGTGTCGACGTCGATGTGGCGGTCGGTGTGTGGATCGGCGTCGGGGTGAGCGTCGGCGTG
>JACQGT010000071.1 GCA_016199425.1 Chloroflexota bacterium | reverse complement strand
GACGAGGGCTATCTGGGCAATCCGCTGGTCTTTTGCGGCTGCGTCGGTCTGCTGCCCCGCCACAGCCACCCCACCGCACCCCAACTGGGCGACCGGGTGGTGGTGCTGGGTGGGCGCACAGGCCGGGACGGGCTGCACGGGGCTACTTTCTCGTCTGCCGAGCTGACCCACGAAACGAGCGAAACCGCGGGCAGCGCGGTGCAGATCGGCGACCCCATCACCGAAAAGGGGCTGATCGAACTGATCGAAACAGCCCGGGACGAACGGCTTTACACCGCCATCACCGATTGCGGCGCGGGCGGTCTCTCCTCGGCCTGCGGCGAGATGGGCAAGGAATTGGGCGTGGAGGTGGAGTTGTCCGAAGTCCCTCTGAAATATCCCGGCCTGACTCCCTGGGAAATCTGGCTCTCGGAGGCCCAGGAGCGGATGGTGCTGGCCGTGCCGGCGGAGAATCTGCCCCGTTTGCAGGAATTGGCCGATCTGTGGGACGTGGAGATGCGAGTGCTGGGCCTTTTCACCGGCGACGGCGAACTGCACGTGACCTATCAGGGCTGTCCGGTGGCCCATCTGTCGATGAAATTTCTCCACGACGGCTGGCCTATGCGGGAGATGCGGGCGGAGTATCGGGATCGGAGATTGGAGATTGGAGATTGGAGATTGGAGATTGGGAGATTGGCCGCCGATCCCCAATCTCCAATCTCCAATCTCAACAATCTCCTCTTGCGTCTTCTTTCCCACCCCACCGTCGCCAGCAAAGAGGCGATTGTGCGCACCTACGACCACGAGGTGCGGGGCGGCACGCTCGTCCGTCCCTTTACCGGTCCGCAGATGGACGGCCCCGGCGACGCAGCGGTGTTGAAGCCGTTGGGTACCTGGCAGCACAACAAAGCCTTCAGCCTGAGCGCCGGCATCAATCCCCTGCTGGGCAAGCGCGACCCCTATGCGATGGCCGTCAGCGCCATCGACGAGGCCTTCCGCAACGCCGTGGCCGTGGGCGCAGACCCGGACCAGATCGCGCTGTTGGACAACTTCTGCTGGGGCAATCCCAAACTGGCGGACCGGCTAGGCGCTCTCGTGCGCGCGGCCCAGGGCTGCTACGACGGCAGTCTGGCCTACAACGCGCCCTTCATCTCCGGCAAAGACAGCCTCTACAACGAATTCAACGGCGAGCCGATCCCCGGCACTCTGCTCATCTCCGCCATCGGCATTGTGCCGGACATCCACCGCACCTGCACCAGCGATCTGAAGGCAGCGGGCAACCGGCTCTATCTCATCGGCGAGACGGCCCCGGAATTGGGCGGCTCTCTGCTCTTTCACCTGCTCGGCATCGACAGCGGCGACGCACCCAAAATGCCGAAGCAACCCCTGGCCCGCTACACGGCCCTGCACCGGGCCATCCGTTCCGGTCTCGCGCAAAGCTGTCACGACCTGAGCGAAGGCGGGCTGGCCGTGGCCCTGGCGGAGATGTGTATTGGGGGGCGGTTGGGGCTGCAGGTTGAGATTGGAGATTGGGGATTGGAGATTGGAGAGGGCGGTCCGGTTGCGACGCTTTTCAGCGAGAGCAACGGGCGGCTGCTGGTGGAGGTGCGCGCCGAGGATGCGACGGCGTTGGAGGAGCTATTTGCCGGGTTGCCTCTGGTCGCAATTGGCGTAGTCAGCGCGGAAACGCGTTTGGTGGTAGAATTAGGCGAAGAATCGGTAATCGATTTGGGCGTGGAGGAGTTGGTGTGTGCCTGGAAGGGGCAGGATGCGTAATTTGTCAGTCGCGAGGAGGATGCCAGCCAACGCTCACCCAAAGTCTACGAGTGGAAACGATATCGTCATTGTTCATTTTTAGAGCAACGACAGTAGCCCGCCCACACGGAGACAGACCCACAATTCGGGTGGCATCGGCTGACCAGGCGAAGTGTTCTCGCCAGCGTTGAGTGCGTGGATTGAAAATTAGTTGGTGGACTGGAGTTCAGCCGATAAAGGAATATACTCACCGCGCCATTTGAGGATAAGTGCAGCGTAGACTTTGCGGTACATTAGCAGATCGGCAGACCGGCGCAAAGCGTCCAATTCTTGCTCCTGCTCCGGTCTGAGCGTACCGGAGGAATTGCGTTCGAGCAAGAAATTGTAGCGTTCCACTGTTTTTCCGTCGAGTTGAGCGAAAATCTGTTCCCGTAATTCAATCGACGAAAGTGATTCCAATACAGCCAAATCGCTCCGGTATTCATCGGGGACAGTTTCGAGCAAGGGCGGCAGACTGGCTTCCAGTGTATCGGCTACAAGCGTGTCGATGGGGCGGCGGGAGATTTGGGAGATCCGACGCAGACGTTCCATTGCGGCGGCGGGAAGACGGACTGTCAGTGTTTCAGCGGTTGCGGTCATTGAGCTTCTCCGGCAACGGTGTCTCTCGACGAGATGTTGAATCAGCCGCAGTATAACACTTGCAGATTGCCGCAGCAAACGAGTTTAGGAGGGTGTATGTCCGAATCATTCGATTGGTTGGTCGACCCGTGAAACCCAAAATCCTCATTCTCCACGCATCCGGCACGAACCGGGACGGCGAAGCAGTCCGGGCCTGTGAGCTGGCTGGGGGCGCGCCGGAAATCGTCCACATTAACCAGCTACGGGCCAGAGCGCGGTGTTTCGTCGATTACGACATCCTCCTTCTGCCCGGCGGCTTCTCCTATGGCGATGCGCTGGGCGCGGGCGTGCGCCAGGCTTTGGACCTGCGCGTCTTCTTTCAAGACCAGTTGCACGAATTTGTCGCCAGCGGCAAGCGGGTGTTGGGCATCTGCAACGGCTTCCAGACGCTTGTGCGGGCGGGGCTTCTTCCCGGCGGGGAGACGGCGGACGGCGGACGGCAGACGGTAGACGGCGGACAGCAGACGGCGGCGCAACTCGCAACTCGCAACTCGCAATACGCACTGTGACATTGACGCACAACGCATCCGGCCATTTTGAGTGTCGGTGGGTGCATTTGGCCGTAACCGGCAACGCCGCAGCGGGCTTTCTTTCCGCCATCCGCCAACCGATTTTCTGTCCGGTGGCCCACGGCGAGGGCAACTTCCAGGCCGCAGACGAGGCGACCGTGCGCCGTCTGGACGAGGCCGGACTGATCGCCTTTCGCTATGTGGACGCGGAAGGGAATCCCGCGGGCGGGCGCTATCCCGTCAACCCCAACGGCAGCGTGGCAGACATTGCGGGCATTTGCAATGCGGCGGGCAACGTCGTGGGTCTGATGCCCCACCCGGAGGATCACGTGATGACGATTCAGAACCCAGTCTCCACTGGTGGAGGGATGGGGCTGGCGCTATTTGAGGTGATGATCAATGGATAAAAATACACAATTCGGCCCGGAAAATATCAGTATCAGAATAGTATTTATCGTTATGACTGTGGCTGCCTTCGTCGTTTTGTCTTTGGCTACAGGCTATTTTCTTCTATTGGCCTGGCTGTTGACGCTGCTTGCCCCCCTGACGTTTGCCCAGGCTGCGGCGGTGGCACTTCTGGTCGTGGCAAGTGGATTTGTGATTTTGGCTCGTCTGCCCAAATTTGATCTCATTACGATTTTTCTGTGCGCCGTGGGCTTTGCCATTCTTGCCCTGGCGGAAGTTCTCCTGGCACGTCTGGTTGTCCTTCTCACGCCGCTCGCGGTGTGGGAAGCGTCTCTACTGATGGTCGGTACGGCGGCGCTGCTGATGTTTATTATCGTCCAAATGATTCTGGACGGCTCCAACTACGAAGAAGTGGACAGCGACGACGAGGACGATACGACTGTTGTCCGCCGCCTGTCACCTGATATGTACACGCTCCGGCCGCGTGGGACAGAAACACCCGCGCCGCGACAACCGCGCTCTGCCCGCAGACGTTCCAGGAAGAAGACCGATGAATCCGATACCGATTGAGCGCGCTCTGGCCCACCCCTTCGACGGCATAGACCTGCCCTTCCTCGGCCGTAAACGCCAGGGCAAAGTGCGGGACATCTACGAGTTGGACGACGACCGGCTGCTGCTGGTCGCCACCGACCGCCTCTCGGCCTTTGACCGCATTCTGGGGTTGGTGCCCTACAAAGGCCAGGTACTCAACCAACTGGCCGCCTTTTGGTTTGCGCAGGTAGCGGACATCATCGGCAGCCACTTCATCGGTTCACCGGACCCGAATGTGACGATTGGGCGCAAATGCCGTCCCCTGCCTGTGGAGGTGGTCGTGCGCGGCTACATCACCGGCGTCACCTCCACCGCGCTCTGGGTTCGCTACAGCCAGGGCGAACGGACCATCTACGGGATGGACTTCCCCGACGGGCTGCACAAAAACGATCCCCTGCCCGAACCGATTATCACCCCGACGACGAAGGCCCAGGACGGCGGCCACGACGAACGCATCACCAGCGCCGAGATTGTGGAGCGGGGTCTGGTTTCGGCTGATTTGTGGGAGCAGGTCTGCGCCGCGGCCATCGCCGTCTTTCAGCGGGGACAGGCCATCGCCCGGCGGGGTGGGCTGATTCTGGTGGATACGAAGTACGAGTTCGGCCTGACCGACGATGGGGAGCTGGTGCTGATCGACGAGATGCACACCCCCGATTCCAGCCGCTTCTGGACTGTGGAGAGTTATGAAGAGGTCACCGCAAAGAGTTTCACCGCGGAGGCGCGGAGGGGCGCGGAGGCACGCGGAGGAGAGGCAGAGGAGAGAAAAGGGAGAGAGGAGAGGGCGGAGCCGGAGAATTTCGATAAGGAATTTATCCGGCTTTACTACGCGGCCCGGGGCTACCGGGGCGAAGGCGAACCCTTCCCCATGCCGGAGGCGCTGGCCGTGCAGGCCGCGGCCCGCTACATCCGCGCCTATGAGATGCTCACTGGGCGAACGTTCGAGCCGGGGGAGTATCCCGCGGGGCCGCGCATCAAGCGGAATCTGCGGGGGTGGATGTCGTGAGTGTTGAAATGGACTCCGCAATGGGCACCGACAGACTGATTATCGATCTACCGGACGGCTGCACATTGACAATTCCATTGGACTGGTACCCCCGTCTCCAACACGCGACCGAAGAGGAACGCCAGAACTGGCAACTATTGGGCGATGGCTACGCCATCCACTGGCCGGACCTGGACGAACACATCGGCGTCGAAGGCCTTCTGGCCGGGCGACGCGGCGGCGAAAGCGACAAGTCCTTCCAGCACTGGCTGGCTGGACGAAATAGTTCATAGAAACGTTGACGAGTGATCGCCGCTCTGTTGGGTTCTTCCGGCGGAAGCAAAAGGAAACTCCCTTGCGGTTTGCGCCGGAAGAACCCAACCTACTCCGTACGAGCGCAAGATCGACGTCTCGTGCGTTAGTTGCG
>JACQGT010000394.1 GCA_016199425.1 Chloroflexota bacterium | reverse complement strand
GGAATATCCATTCGTTGGTGGCGGTTACGTACTGACAAAATATCCAATACCCAATATCTTTTTATCCCATTCCCCCATCCACATACTGGCCGCCGTCGATCAGGAATGTTGCGCCGGTGGTGAAGCTGCTGGCGTCGGCGGCCAGATAGAGAGCGATGCCGGTCAGCTCGTCGGGTTCGGCCATGCGCTGCTGGGGCACAATGCGCATCACCGCTTCGTAGAGTTGGGGGTTCTGCCAGATGGCCTGGCTGAAAGCGGTCTTGATGAAACCCGGCGCAATGGCGTTGACCCGGATGTTTGCCCCGGCCAACTCCGCGGCCAGCACTTCGGTCAGCATCAGCACTGCGGCTTTGCTCACACAGTAGACGCCCATGCCCGGTTGGGGTCGCTTGCCCGCAATCGAGGCGATATTGACGATGCAGCCTCCGCCCCGCTTCTGCATGGCGGCCGCGGTAGCCTTTGCCATGCGAAAATAGCCAACCACATTCACGTCGAGGATTTTGGCCCAATGGCTCTCCTCTGCGCTCAGAATCGGCCCAAAGTGGGGATTGGTGGCCGCGTTGTTGACGAGAATGTCCACCCCGCCGAACTCGTCGGTGGCCGTCTGGACGAGGGCCTGGACTGCATCGCTATCCCCTGTGTGTGCGGCCAGGGCCAAAGCCTGTCCGCCCTCGGCGCGAATCGTCGCTGCTACTCCGTCCAGCGCTTCCTGCTTGCGGCTGCCCAGGACAACCGCCGCGCCCGCGGCCGCGTATGTGCGCGCAATCGATTCACCGATACCCCGAGACGCTCCAGTGACGATGGCGACTTTTCCGGTCAGGTCAAAGTTGGGGAGATGGATCACGGCGGCTCCTTTGGGGAGATTGGGTATTGGAGATTGAGTATTGTTCGTTGCGCCGCGTACCGGTTGGGGGAAGATGCGCGGCAGGCTCCAGTATAGCACGACGCGCAGGGAGGAACAATCGTGGGCGCGAAAAGAAAGATCACCGAAAAAGAGCCGAGGATTGGAAACACGGATTTCAGATCAACGCCTTGGCCAACGCGCCCCATTCGGTCAGGGAGAGGGTTTCGGCCCGGCGGCTGGCATCGATCCCCGCCGCGGCCAGCCCGGCTTCCGTCGCCTCTTTGCTCAAGCCCAGCCCGGCAGCCACACTGTTGCGCAGTTGCTTGCGCTTCTGCCCAAAGCCGGCCCGCACCACTGCAAAATACCAGGCCGGGTCCACGCCCGCCACCGCGGACTGGGGACGCACGTCCAGGCGCAACACCGCGCTGTCCACTTTGGGGCGGGGATGGAACGCGCCCGCCGGCACTTTCTGCACAATCTTCGCCTCGGCATAGAACTGCACCCCGATAGCCAACAAAGACATCTCCCCCGGCTGGGCGACGATGCGCTGGGCCACTTCCCGCTGCACCATCACAACGGCCAGCGTCGGCGGCTGGGGCGATTCCAGCAGGTGGCGCAGGACCGCGCTGGTGATGTAATAGGGCAGGTTGGCGACGACTTTGTAGGGAGGGGATTGGCGATTGGCGACTGGCGACTGGTCGTCTGTCGTCTGTCGTCCGTTGTCCGCCAGCAGCGTCGCGGGATCGACTTGCAGAATGTCGGCGTGGACAAAGGAGACGCGAGGCTGGTCGGCGAAGAGTTCTTGCAGGACGGGGATGAGGCGGTCGTCCAGTTCCACGGCCACGACCCGGCCCGCTTGCGCGGCCAGGTGGCGGGTGAGCACACCCAGACCGGGGCCGATCTCCAGCACAGTGTCCATAGGCGACAGCTCCGCGGCGGCAGCGATGCGGGCCAGGTGGGACTCGTCCACCAGAAAGTTCTGGCCGAGGGACTTCTTGGGGTCCAGATCGAAGCGGCAGATGAGTTCAAAGACGGAGAGCGCTTTCACGGGAGCTGGGCCGACGGGTCAAAGATGCGGTCGGCGAGGGCGGGGTCGATGCGCCGGAAGTGGCTGGAGTTGAGGGTGAGGATGCGGTCGGCGTTGCCTTTCACCCCGGCGCGCAGGATGAGCGCGTCGTAGATGATGCCGCTGACCAAATTGTTTTCGGCGAGATGACGTAGCACATCCAGATAATCAGAGACGGACAGTGAGACAATCTCGAAGGTAGAAAGGATATTCTTTTCGATCAAACCGAAAGCCTGACGGGATGACATACGCAGCGGCGGGGGAAGCCGGGTCAGCGTTGCGTATATTTCCGCCAGAGAATGGGCTGCAACAATCCGTACATCTACTGGTTCTGATTGTGTCAGAGCCTGTAAAGCAACAGAATGCTTTGGATGTGTCTCTATAAAACCAGCGATCAGCATAGAAGTATCAAAGAGTACTCTCATTGTTTGGCCCAACCAATCAATTGATCGAGTCGCCTTTCGCGATCTTCGGACAACAGCGAGTCCCAATCAAAATCCGACGGCAACTTCCCGCGAATCACTGTCCAGTCACCCTTTTCGACCAATTCTGGTCCATTTTCAACCAGCTTGAGACCCATAGGAGTAGGGACAGACTCAGGATGCCCGTTCACGCCATTGCTCGGCTCGCTCTGCTCTTCTAACGTCAATACAACCACCATTCCCGGAAAAAGCTGCTGCTGAATCTCGTCGGGAATCTGCAACTGTCCCTGCTCGTCCACGCGCACTGCAACTTTGATGCTCATTGGGTTTCTCCTCTCCTACTCCTCCTCCAACCGCAGCACAGACATAAATGCTTCCTGGGGAATCTCCACCGAACCCACCATTTTCATGCGCTTCTTGCCCGCCTTCTGCTTCTCCAACAGCTTGCGCTTGCGGGAGATGTCGCCGCCGTAACACTTAGCCAGCACATCTTTGCGCATGGCCTGCACATTGGCCCGGCTGATGATTTTGGTGCCCACCGCGGCCTGGATCGGCACAGGGAACATCTGGCGGGGGATGATCTCCTTCATTTTGCTCACCAGCCGCTGGCCTTTGGGGAAGGCGTCGTCCCGGTGGATGATGACGCTGAGCGCATCCACAGGCAGGCCGTTGACCAGCACATCCAACTTCACCATATCCGAGACCCGGTAGACGTCCAGAGTGTAATCCATCGAGGCATAGCCCTTCGTGCGCGCCTTCAATTCGTTGTAGAAGTCCACGATAATTTCGGCCAGAGGGACGGCGAAGGAGAGTTCCAGCCGCTTGCTGTCCAGCCACGTCTGGTTCTTCACCTCGCCCCGCCGCTTTGTTACCAGGTCCATAATGGGGCCGATGTATTCGGCGGGCGTGAAGATGTGCAGCTCACACCACGGCTCCTCTACGTGAGTGATTTCCGTGGGATCCGGCAGGTCGGCGGGGCTGTCGATGACAAACTCTGTGCCGTCGCTCTTGCGCACCCGGTAGGCCACCGACGGCGCGGTGAAGATAATGTCCAGGTCGTACTCCCGTTCCAGCCGCTCCTGCACAATTTCCATGTGAAAGAGGCCCAGGAAGCCCAGCCGGAAGCCAAAGCCCAGAGCCTGGCTCGTCTCCGCTTCGTAGACTAGCGCGGCGTCGTTGAGCCGCAATTTTTCCAGGGCGTCGCGCAGGTTCGGGTAGTCGTCCGCGTTGGATGGGTAAAGACCGGCAAAAACCATCGGCTTCATCGGCTCGTAGCCGGGCAGCCTTTCTTTGGCCGGATGGGCGGCCAAAGTGATGGTGTCGCCCACGGCCAGGTCCTGGATGCTCTTGAGACCGGTGGCGATGTAGCCCACCTCGCCCGCGTGCAGACCGCTGGTCTTCAATAGAGCGGGCGTCAGCACACCCACTTCCAGAGGCTCCAGTTCGGTCTGTGTGGTCATTGCCAGCAGGCGAGGGGTACCCTCAAGCGCGCCGTTGACCACCCGCACGTAGGCGATGACCCCTTTGTAGGCGTCGTACTGGCAGTCAAAAACCAGTGCCTGCAGGGGCCCGTTCACATCCCCGACAGGAGGAGGCACTTGCAGCACCACCTGGACCAGGACTTCTTCGATGTTCAGCCCGCTCTTGGCGCTGATGCGGGGGATGTCTTCAGCTGGCACACCCAAAAGGCTCTCGATCTCCTCGGCCACGTCGTCGGGCATGGCCGCGGGCAGGTCGATTTTGTTGATCACCGGGACGATTGTCAGGTTCAGTTCCAACGCGGCGAAGAGATGGGCCATCGTCTGGGCCTGGATGCCCTGGGACGCGTCCACCACCAGTACTGCGCCTTCGCAGGCTTGCAGCGCCCGCCGCACCTCGTAGGTGAAATCCACGTGGCCCGGCGTGTCGATGAGGTTGATCTCATACTCCTCACCGTCCTGGATGTGGATCATGCGCACCGCGCTGGCTTTGATGGTGACGCCCTTCTCCCGCTCCAAATCCATCGAGTCGAGAAGTTGCTCCTTCATCTCCCGGGCCGTCACCGTGCCGGTGGTCTGCATCAACCGGTCGGCCAGAGTACTCTTGCCGTGGTCGATGTGGGCAATAATCGAAAAATTACGAATGTGGTCCAGATTCAAATTTCACCGCCGAAATAGTACGTGGGTCAGACACAGTCAGACTATTATACCCCAAAACTGTCCTAATCGTTTACGCTTTACGTTTGCAAATGTACAGGGGTGGATCAGTGAGCGCTGATTGAGTAGCTGAGTCTTCGAGGCGTATCGAAATCAAGCGAACGGGTAAGCCGCGATGAGCAAGTCTACCCGCTTGGTTTCACTTCGACAGGCTCAGTACAAGCGATACGGCTGGATACTGCCCCAGCCTACTCAACCGGCGTTGGTCTCGCATCCAGTTGTGCCATTTCTCGGTCAGATAGTCTCCTGCAACTTCACCTTCACATACTCCACCAGCCCGCCCGCCTGGAGTATCTTCCCGACGCTGGCGCTGAGGGGCGGGAAGGTGAATTCGCCGGACGGTGTGACGATGCGCTGCTGGGCCAGGTCTACCGTCACCTCCTCCCCGTGCTGGATGGCCCGGGCCGCCTGCGGGCAGGTGATGACCAGCAGGCCGAAATTAATGGCGTTGCGATAGAAGATACGGCCAATGCTCTCGGCGATGACCGCGGCCACGCCGTTGTAGACCAGACAGGAGGCAGCCTGTTCCCGGCTGGAGCCGCAGCCAAAGTTGCGCCCGCCCACAATCACATCGCCAGGCCGCACATTCGCCACAAATGTCGGGTCCAAATCCTCCAGCGCGTGGCTGGCAATCTCCGCCCGTCCCTGGGCCGTATAGGTATACTTGCCCGGAAAGAGCACATCCGTATTGATATTGTCGCCGTATTTCCAGGCGTGGCCGGTGGTTGGCATTGGGAAAGATCCCTCCTCAGATGGAATTTTGCTCGCCTGAGAAACGTGAGGCGTGAAACGTGAGATCACCGACGTTTCTCACGTTTCACGTTTCACGTTTCTGCCGGTAAATTGGGTTTCATCCTAACCGCCAATGACGTCCTGCGGCCCGGTAATCCTCCCCGCCACCGCGCTGGCCGCCACGACCGCGGGGCTGGCCAGGTAGATTTCTGCGTCCCGGGTGCCCATCCGCCCCTGAAAGTTGCGGTTGGCGCTGGAGATGGTCACCTCCCCCGGTGCGGGGACGCCCATGTGGTTGCCCATACAGGGGCCGCAGCCGGGCGTGCCGATGTGTGCGCCTGCTTCCACCAGCGCCTCGATATAGCCCAGACGCAGCGCCTCTTGCAGCACCTGGCTGGAAGCGGGGATGACCAGCAGCCGGGTTCCCGCAGCCACCCGTTTGCCCCGGATCACCTCCACCGCGGCCGCGATATCCTCCAGCCGCCCGTTCGTGCAGGTGCCGATAAAGGCCTGCTGCACCCGGATGCCCGCCACCTGGGAGAGGGTGGCCAGCTTGTCCACCGCATGGGGGCAGGCCACGTAGGGTTCCAGATCGGAGGCGGTGTAGATGTGTTCGGAGATGTACGAGGCGTCGGGATCGGGATAGAGTGCGTTCGCTGAGATTAGAGATTGGAGATT
>JACQGT010000387.1 GCA_016199425.1 Chloroflexota bacterium | reverse complement strand
GGTGTCGGGTCGTGGCTAAGCTCGACGTCGAAGGAATCGGAGAGGCTGTGGGCGATATCGGTGCTGAGGACGATCGTCCTGTGACCGAACTCGGCGGCGCGCAGTGCTGTGGCCGCGGCGACGGTGGTCTTGCCCACGCCGCCTTTGCCCGTATAGAGAATAATTCGCATAAGAAACACTCTGCTTTCAGAATGGCATTGCCAGTATAAAAGAAACCGGACGCCTTCTCTGTCATACCACAAGAGAATCTGCGCCCGGTTTTCCAAAAGAACGTTGGCCGGCCAGCCGTTGGATTATTGGGTCACAACCGGTAGATCAGCCGGTGCGTTTGTCACCAGTTCGCCGAAAATCCACACATCACTGTCCAGCTTCAGCCAGTCTCCAGCTTCGTTGCGCCCGACAATCCGAAGCACTGTGCCAGCCTCGATCGAACCGACCAGATCAAAACTTGTGCCGGGGCCACTGCGCAGATTGGCCGGGCTGCTCGTCTCCGGAGCTACGGCGACTGGCGTCGTAGCGTCTGCTGGCGGCGCTGCGGTGCTATCTCCGCTGTTCGCTGCCGCGTCTTCCGCAACGACAGGCAGGTCTCCCGGCGCATCATTCACCAGCGCAGCAAATATCCAGGAACCGCTCTCCAACTTCAGCCAATCGCCAGCGGCATTCTTGCCCACAATCACCAGCGCCTGGCCCGGCTGTGCCGTTCCGGTGATAGCTGCACTGGTGTTGGGCCCGGCCCGCAGATTGGCGATGGTATTGGCTGTGGGGGTGGCAGTGCTGGCGGCAGGCGCAGGTGTGGGCGACGGAATGGGAGCAGCAGGCGCGCCGCCCCCGACCGGTGTTCCATCCGCGTTCACCTGGGGAACGTCCGGCGCGCTTTCCAACAATTCGCCAAAAATCCACGCCCCACCCTCCAGCAAATACCAGTTGTCGGTGGCAAATTTGCCCACCACACTCACGTCACTGCCAACATTGGCCCCGCCCACGCGCTCGAATGTGCTGCCGGGGCCTGAGCGCAGATTAGAATCCCCATTGACACGCACAACTACAGGTGTGGCCGGCGCAGCCGGTGTTGTGACCACTTCGGCCACAGGCGTTTCCGGCGTAGTGGCTGCGGGCGTCACATCCTGGCCGGGCAGGACAATGGGAACCGGCGGCTTGTTCGTCAATGCCTCACCCGATACCCAATTGCCGTTCTCCAACTGAAACCACTCCCCAGACTCATCCTGCGCAGAGATAAGAATCGTCGCTCCCGCATCCACCAGACCAACCGAATCGAACTCCAAACCGGGGCCTGTGCGCAGATCGGCCTGGCCTCTGACCGCGACCGGAAATGCGGCGGGCAGGCTTGATGTCTCCGGTGCCGGCTCTACCGTTGGGATAGGTTGGGGTGTCGGTGTCGGTTGGGGTTTCGGTGTAGGCGACGGCAGATCGGTCGGCGTGGCGGTTGCTTCCACTTCCGGCGCAGGTGTGACAGTCTCTACCACAACGATCGGTTCATTCGGGCCAGAGGCGGGATCAGCCTGGACCAAACCCAGCCTGCCCAAGAGATCCTGCCCTCCAAACTGGGCCAATTGTGCCTGAAGCGACGCAGGAATAAACTGTGCTGCATTTCCCGTCAGCACCAAAGCTGGGATGCCAACGATGAGGACCAGCCAAAAAATGCTCACGATGACTGCGAGAACCTTTTTCATTCTCCCCACCTTTCCCTGGTGTGCTGCTGGTAGGCAGCGGGTCTGAAATGCAGTGACATTTGCCAACCGTCTATCGGTCTACACATCCAGGAAAGTGTAACACAGGATATTGTGGACCACAATTGAACGAGGGCCAACAGAGGGTAGGCAATGCCCCTGCCATTCTTATAAAACGCAAATGATTCGCTAATCCCTCCTTAACCTCTTTCTAATAGTTTCCAGGTATGCTATTTCCGTGCCACAAACCCATCCAATCGGCCAGTCGTTCTGGATTGAATGGGTTCGGAGAGATTTGCATCGTTTTTGCACGTAAAATGAAACGATTTTGCACATTTATTTTCAATGTGTTATACTGCTCATATAGCTCGAAAGAGCTGGACCATAAGTGTGCTGATCGATCTACTGGTTTGCTGTGGAACTTTTACCGAACAAAAAACGTATTTAAGTGTATAGCCCGCCACCAAAGCCATTAAGAGAAGGGAAGGATTGATGTCATACGAGAGCGTCTTTCAGCGACCGGCAGCCCAAAGAGAAGCGGGTGGCTATCCGCCATTGAATTTGCCCCAGACACTGCTCGATCTAAGCAATGACGATCCTCTATTTCACCGGCATATGCGCATCCGCAGTTTCAAGCGCGGCGATATCGTGGCAGACGCGGAAAGCCTCCAGCGCCAGATGTTCGTATTGATGAAGGGGTCTGTCTATCTGGTTTGCACCAACAACGAAGGCCGTCGGTTGGTGATTGCCACACTGGAAACTGGCGCGGTCTTTGGCGAAGGTGCATTGACCAATCCAGGCGAACCCAACGTTTTTGCCGAAGCCGCAGAAGATGTAACCGCCTGGAGCATCCCAGCGACAGAAGCGCGCAATATGACCATCCAATACCCGATCCTCGGCTGGGGTATGCTGCAAACCTATGGCCGACGACTCCAACAGGTGGAAAACAGCCTGGAAGATGTAGCATATAAAAAACTACCCGAACGGCTTGCCTCTTTACTGGTCGAATTGGGTGAAGAGAACCAGGGATCCATCCAGGGCGTCAGCCATCAAGCCCTGGCCGATCGATTGGGAACCTATCGAGAAACAGTCAGCGCTATTTTGCGTGATTTCAAACGCCAGACGCTGGTAACTTTGGGCTATCGTCGGATTGAAATCATCGACAACGACACATTGAAAGAGATTGCTGGCATCTGGGATTGGTAAGTCGTATCCGATCCAGCAGTTGTTTTGTACAAGCAGTTGTTTTGTACAATAAGTAGGGGCACGAGGCGGGGTGGGACGAAATTTGCTGGCGGAAGCGAACGATCTGCCCGCCCCACCTCATGCCTCTACGCGTGTCGCCTCCCAAATATTGAGAAGATAGCAAAAAGAACTTAAAAACAGCCATATTTACGCGAAATTGAGTTGTTTCTTAATGTTTGCATAGTTGACGTTTGCCAGAAAAATTGCTATAATACTCGTTAATACACCTTATCCCACCTCGCTCACGGATTCGACTCCCGAACAGTTTCGATACTAGCCATCGTTTTTAGTCCCGCGTGCTTTGATCCAAACAAATGCTTTCCACGCATTTGGGGCAGCGAGTACGACAAACTGTGTTCGGAAGCCCACCGGTCTTTGTCTCCAATTTATAAGATCACGAGGGTGGGCTCGGAAGTAGCGCAGGCGTTGTGCCGGCAGCAAGACTTTCGATTCCCGATTTGATCCACCCAAGCATTCTGGTTGCCATTATTCCCCTAAAAGTGTTCATCGTAGATAAGGGCGGCCTCCTGTGAGCTGCCCTGTTGGATGATGTATCGACAACTCCACCTGGAATCAATTCAATCAAACCGGCGATGCCGGTCGGTAAGGACTGCGGATTTTTCGCGTTCTGTATGATCGCTGCCGTGCAGCCCCACGCGGCGGTTGCCATAGCCAGATCAACTATCTTTGAAACCACAGTGTAGAAAACACCTATCGATAGAGGTTTACGCATGGAATTACTCACGATGACAATGTCCCAACTTGAGGAAATGACCCTGGATGGGCTACGCGATGTGGCCCGCTCCATGGAGATCACAGGGTACACCCGACTCAAGAAGTACGATCTGATCATGCGTTTGTTGCGCGCCAACGCGGAACAACAGGGCTACATTTTCGGCGGCGGCATTTTGGATGTTGTGCAGGATGGCATTGGCTTTCTGCGCAGCGAACATCTACTGCCTGGCCCCGATGATGTCTATGTCAGCCAGAGCCAAATCCGCCGCTTTGGACTGCGCACCGGGGACCTGGTGGCCGGGCAAGTGCGCCCTCCCAAAGAGACGGAAAAGTATTTTGGCCTGTTAAAAGTGGAGGCCGTCAACGGATTGGACCCGGAAGAAGCCAAACGCCGCCCCCATTTCGAGAAGATGATACCCATCTTCCCCGACGAGCAGGTGCTTGTGGAGACAAAGCCGAGCCTGTTGGCGACCCGGCTGATCGATCTGCTCTCGCCCATCGGTCGCGGCCAGCGCGGTCTTATTGTCAGCCCGCCCAAAGCAGGCAAGACAACCATTCTCAAACGAATTGCCAATGGCATGAGTGCCAACTACGACGATTTGCACTTGATGGTTGTCCTCATCGGCGAGCGGCCCGAAGAGGTTACCGATATGGACCGTTCGGTGGATGCCGAGGTGATCAGCAGCACCTTTGACGAGCCTGTACAGAATCACGTGCGCGTGGCCGAGATGGCGCTGGAACGAGCCAAGCGGCTGGTAGAGGGGCAGCGGGATGTGGTCATCCTGCTGGACAGCATTACCCGCCTGACCCGCGCTTATAATCTGACGGTTCCCCCTTCGGGCCGCACCCTCTCTGGTGGTATCGACCCCGCAGCTCTCTACCCGCCCAAACACTTCTTCGGGGCCGCCCGTAACATCGAAGAAGGGGGCAGCCTGACGATCATTGCCACCTGTCTGGTGGACACCGGCAGCCGCATGGACGATGTGATCTATGAAGAATTCAAGGGCACAGGCAATATGGAGCTGCACCTGAATCGGCGGCTGGCAGAACGGCGCATCTTCCCAGCCATTGATATTGAACGCAGCAGCACCCGGGCCGAAGAGAAACAGATGGACGCAGAAACCCTGGCGAAGGTCTATACCCTGCGCCGGATGATCGACGCCATGGGTGGCGGCAACGAAGCCATCCTCCCCATCTTGGAGCGATTGAGCCGCACCCGCACCAATCAGGAATTCCTGGATACGCTGATCAAATAAGCGCCAGACAGCAGCAACAGGTGCGCTATCTTCCATCCAGACTTGTTCATCAGGCCCATCTTTTTCCTGTATCGGAACGAGACGGGCCTTTGTATTCCCTAACAAACCAATGATGAATCCCCAGCCAGAGCAGAAAAATTCCCCCCAAATGACGGACTTTTTGGCTTTTTTGTCTGCCCGAAGCCTACGTTCGATCTACGCATAGCCGACGAATCGATGCAAACCTGCATTTTAAGCCCTTTATCGCCTATTGAGAGTTTGTAGTGACTTCCCAATATGCTATAATGCGACGCCGAAACGGTAGGCGAGAGGATTGGTCTGTGCCGGGCAGGAAATCGCTTGTGAATATGCGACAAACATAAGAATTAGCGCCTACTGATCAATGCCCGGCTTACATTTGCAAGTTTATAAAGTCTAGCACACAGAATACAGAGACAGACGAAGTAGAAACACTGAAGATATCTTTACCGGATTGAATGTGCCAGCACAGGATGAATTCCGGTAAAAAACAACGTTTCGTCTGTGGCTTGATTCTGGGGAGACAACAATGCCGTCATCCGATACTTATAGTGTCGATGGTGATCATCAGTCTGGACGTTCTTTGAAATCTGAAGGCTTAGTCGAACGGCAACGTAGCCAAAGGTTCGATACAACTGGACTCCGCATGGCAAACGAGACCCACCTCCCCCCGGCATCTCGTGCCAGCGAAGCAACAAACAGCAAATGGATCCCCTCCACCGCTGAATCTTTCCGTCCAGAGCCTGAAACAACCGATGCAGTGTATACGGTGCAGGCCAGCCAACAGTTTCATGCGTTACCCTACAGCCGGAATCGCTTCACCCGGCTTTCCCGCCCCATCTCCGGTGAAACACATAGCGCCGATACTCGCTTCGGCGCGGGTATCATGGCCGTTGATGCATTGAGGGGATCAGACGCAACTGCATTTTCTGAATTACGCAGGCGGGCGCAGGCGTTTCTGGGTGATCAGATATCCCCCATTCGTCTGGCCAGCCATCTGGCAGTGATTGCTGTCGCTGCCGTTGTGCTGATTGTCAGCCAGATAGAGTTGCCGGATTGGCAATTCTCTCTACGCAATCTTCCCAAAGATGGCCTGTTTGCTGTGTCGCAAAATCAGGCTGCAACCTCTGCCCACAACTCCTTGGCCGCTGGCAACAATGCCTCTGAGGCAGCCGAAGCATTCCAACGCGCAGTGATTCCCTTCACCAATCAACAGACGCAACCGCTCCTTTCTTCGACGCAAGGAGTAGTCGCCCCTGTTCAAGCGCCTGCCTCTGGCCTGGTAACAGCACGCGAACAGATCGAGACGTACAGCGTCCGCTCCGGCGACACAGTATTGGGCATTGCCGCTCAGTTCAACTTGCAACCAGAAACGATCCAATGGGCCAACCCGGAACTGGAAGCCAACCCGGATATGCTTCGTATCGGGGATCGGCTGGTGATTTTGCCAGTAGACGGTGTTCTACACGTGGTACAGCGTGGCGACACACTTTCCACCATCGCCGCCAAATACAAAGTGACGACAGAGGCAATCGTCGGCTTTGGGCTGAATCACATGGCCGATAGCAGCACTCCTATTGCGGTAGGCCAACAGTTGGTGATCCCCGGTGGAAACAAACCCTACATTGCAAAGCAGGTCCTGGCCTATAGCGGACCTGTCCCAGAGGGAGCGTCACGCGGCTCAGGCAATTTTGCCTGGCCCACCAGCGGCACCATCACCCAGCCCTATTGGAATGGTCACCGGGCCATCGACGTGGGCGCATGGACAGGCACAGCCATCACCGCAGCCGACAGCGGTTATGTGATTGCGACCAGCGCGGGTTGGAACAACGGCTACGGCACAATGGTAATGATCGACCACGGCGGTGGCTATGTGACGCTCTATGGCCACATGAACAGCATCTTTGTACGCCAGGGTGAAAGCGTTGCCAAAGGCCAGCAGATCGGAACCGTCGGCAACACCGGCAACTCCACTGGCCCCCACCTGCACTTTGAAGTGCGCTATCAAGGCGTCGCCCGCAACCCCTTCAACTTCCTGCCATAGACAGAAGTCCAGACAATAAAAACGCAAAAGGTCCCGACCAGTGGTCGGGACCTTTTTGTTCATCTTTTTGTTCTCCCTTCGTTGTCCGCCCATATTCTACGCTTCTTGGATGCCGCCTTCGGTCAACTGGCGGGGATCGAGCAGGCGGGTCAAATCATCGTCGGTCAACTCGGTCATTTCCAACGCCACGTCGCGCAGGGTGCGGCCTTCGGCGTAGGCTTTCTTGGCAATCTTTGCGCCCAGTTCATAGCCGATCACCGGGTTGAGCGCGGTAACCAGAATCGGATTACGCCCCACCAGCCCGCCGATCTTCTCTTCGTTTACCGTAAAGCCATCGATGGCTTTGTCCGCCAACAGACGACTGGCCCCGGCCAGAAGGGTGATGCTTTGGAGCAGATTGTAGGCGGCCACGGGTAACATTACATTCAGTTGAAAATTACCCGACTGACCGGCCAGGGTAATGACCAGATCGTTGCCGGTCACTTGCGCGGCCACCATTGCCACCGCTTCGGGAATCACCGGGTTGATCTTGCCCGGCATAATGCTGCTGCCCGGCTGGAGAGCAGGCAGGGAAATTTCGCCGAAACCGGCAAGCGGGCCGCTGTTCATCCAACGCAGATCGTTAGCAATCTTCATCAGAGAGGTGGCAACCACCTTTAATTGGCCGCTCAATTCGACCGCGGCGTCCTGGGTGCTCAAGCTCTCGAAGTAGTTGGCGCTGGTGACAAAGCCCTGCCCGGTCTGTTCGGCCAGCTCCGCGGCAATGGCAACCCCAAAAGCCGGGTGGGCGTTGATGCCTGTGCCAACGGCTGTCCCCCCCTGGGCCAACTCGGCCAGACGGGGCAGGGTGCCCTGCACACGCTCGATCCCGTGGCGAATCTGGCTGCGCCAGCCGCCCAACTCCTGGCTCAGACGCACGGGCATGGCGTCCATCAGATGGGTGCGCCCGGTGGTCACCACGTGATCCACCGCGGCGGCCTTGCGTTCCAGGGTGTCGGCCAGATAGGACAAGGCGGGCAGCAAATCTTCGGCGACAGCCAGATAGGCGCTGACGTGAATTGCCGTGGGAATGACGTCGTTACTGCTCTGGCTCATATTGACGTGATCGTTCGGGTGTACCTTCCCGCCCAGCTTGCGGCTCGCCAGGTTTGCGATCACCTCATTGGCGTTCATATTCGTGCTGGTGCCCGATCCTGTCTGGAAGATATCCAGAGGAAAATGGACATCATGCAGTCCGGCGGCCACCTCTGCCGAGGCTGACTGGATGGCTGCGGACATGGCCTGATCCATCAAACCCAACTTCTCATTGGCC
>JACQGT010000386.1 GCA_016199425.1 Chloroflexota bacterium | reverse complement strand
TGCTTGGGCACTCCCTTTGCCAATCGCCTCATGGAAGCGACGAGAGACGGCCTTGTTTTCTTCTGTTAACATCGTTCATTCTCCTCATCGTTTTGATTGTCTTCCCGCCAGCCTGCCCTGGCGGGAAGAAGGTTGTTCATACCATAGCAGGTCGGTTCTTTGTTGGTTAGACCGTTTCCGGCGCAACCGCTTGTTGGGCGGCGGTTTCGACGAGAAGCACGGCGATCTGATTCCGCCACAAGGCATTAGCGAACGGGCGCTACCCTGTCGGCCGCTTCGCTATTTCTAGACCAGAGTGCAAAACCCAGCCACATCAGGGCCAGGCCGAACGCGACGCCGCTCGTCGCCTTCACGAGATGAATGGGGGCAAAATGCGCAATCGTACTTACCGTTAGAACCAAACCTGCCAGGCGAGGCAATACACCGGCCCGCATGACCGCAATCCCCAAGAGGACATAACCGAACAGAAACCCGACGAGCGTTAGCAAGAAGATTGGCAATACCCAGGCAACAGGGCCAGACGGATCCAACATAGCTGTCATACTTTTGGGCCCTGGATGCGTAGCCACCAACGATGGCAAAACCACTTCGACGAATGCGGCAATGGAACTGATGATAGCACCGAACAAAGCCACGCCAACTGCGACTTTACCCAGCCGCCCGGCCTGGCCGGCCTGCGCCCTGCCCAGTCCGACAACTCCGAATGCGCCAATCGCAAATGCGACCGCAACCACGAAGTGCAGAGGAGACCACAGCGGATGCAGCAGCGCGTTCGGGTCTGCGTCTTCAGGGTGGACAAATTGGGCAATGGCGAAGAGCGCACCGTTTACCAACAGCGCCGCACCGCTCCAGCGAATGAAATTACTTTGTAACATCGTTTGTTCTCCTTTGAAATGCCAGGAGGTGCAATTGGTTCTCGTTTCCTCCCGGCAGCCTGGCCCGCTCTCGAGATGGCGAGCCAGGCTGCGGACCTGCCTTTACCGCAGGCCGGCTTTGGGCGGTTATCCAGCCGGCGGCGGGACCAGACCGAGTTGCATCATCAGCCCGGCTGCATCCGGATAGCTGTGCATCTCAACCATCTTGCCGTCGTGGATGCGGGCAAAGTACACTCCCTTGCCCGTGACCTTCTTCCCCGTGGCGGGAATGGCCGGGGCGCCGGGCGCCAGTTGCAACGGGCCGCTGTTGGTGCCGGTGAACTCCGCCTCGGTGGCCACCTGATCTTCAGAGACAACGCGGTTCTTCACCACGGTACTGATGTCGGGAAAGGCGGTGAACCAGCTCTGCATGAACTGGCGAGCCGCGGCCTTGCCGCGCGCAGGTTCTGGGCTGGCCACATCCTGCCAGACCACATCCTCGGACATGAGCGCTACGGCGCGGTCCGCGTCGTGGGCGTCCCAGGCGGCAATAAATTCTTCGTCAAGCCTGATATTCTCTTGAACAGACACGGTAGTCTCCTTTCTGCGATAGGGTACAATATTGTTCGCTTATTCTGGCCCGGGAATGGCGCCGAGCTGTTGCAGCATTCCCAACTGGTCGAAGATCTCCCAGTGTTCGACCGACTTGCCGTTCTTGAAGCGATCGATAGCGATACCGCTGATCCAGATCCTCTTGCTCGCGAGACAGAGCTACTCCTGCGCGGGCCATGGATGCGCCGTCAGAATCACCGCTCTACCGTCACATTCATCTGCCACTACGGTCAAAGTCAGCATCTCGTCGGCAAGCTGCCACCGGTATCTGCCCGTTTCCGCTCCCGGCTTACCACAGGCCAGCGGTCCACGCTCATCGGTGAGCACAACTTCATCCTGGGTCGACGTGTAGTGACCTTCTACGACTACTTCATCATCCTTAGCAACGGTAAAACGGCCCGCATCGGTGAAGTTCATTTCCCAAGCTCCGCTAAGCAAGGGGATCGCCTCAGCAGGAAAGGCAGGCGGAATATCTTCCGCAGCAAGCGTGGTTGTATAGATGCCCGGCGGAAGTGCTGCTTGTTGCGCCGTCTCCATTTCCTCGGCGGACGTCGCCAGCGCCATGCCCACGTCGGGCAGGCGGGTCAGATGGCTGGTCAGGAGCGTGCCCGAAGGATCGCCGGCCTGGCGGGCCATGCCTATCACTTCTGTCGCCACCACGTAGGAGCCGATGGCTTCGGCTCTAGTGATGACGAAATCGAGGTCGAATTCATCGATAGAGCCGTCGGGCAGCGTTATAATTTCGTGAGCCACGCCGGTCCCGTTTGAATTCACCCAGTACTCACCCTCGCCGGTGCTCGGGAAGACCATGCGCTCGCCCTCTTCTCCCGGTACGTTGAAGGTGAACGTGCACTCGAAGCGACCGTTGCCGTCCATGTGGCAGACACCTACCACACCAGCCATATTCGCACCGACGATGCCAATACCGGCGTAGTTGCCCTGAAACGCGGCGTTGGTGAAGCCGCCCCTGGTCGCGGGCGAGCCAGACTGCTCTAGCGGCGTGTGGTACAGGGTCTGCGGCTGGGCCAGGGCACGGCCGCTGAACAGCGCCAGCGCCAGCAAAGCGATGATATAGAGATTGCGTCGTACCATGATGATTCTCCTTTATGCGCGCCAATCGAAGACTGTGCGCGAAATGGGTGGGATCGGTTCGTCGAAGTTGATGTTGAAAATTGGGCCGACGTTGTCCTTGAACCAACGGTCGTAGGCTTGCTGGCTGGCGGCGAAAAGCCGGTTTCCTTCCACGGGATCGTCCCCTCCAAGACACAGAATGAACAACTTCCCGCCGTCGGGCATGTCCTGGATCGCGCAGACCTCTTGGGTGACCCCCAGTTGTGTCCGCGACCTGGCGTGATCCTCCAGCCTGGCATTGACCTCTGCAACGAAACCCTCGAACTTCTCTGCGCCTCCAGGAGGCAGGGGTAGGGCTACCAACAGTGTAGACATGACGATTCTCCTTGAATGAGTGTCTCGAACTAGCCTTCGATGACGTTGTGAACACGGTCGATGGCGGGCTGTCCGGGGTCGACGCCCACCTGTTGCAAAATAGGCATGAGTACCTGCCCGAACCGTTGGAAGGTCTGGTCAGACTCCCACACATCGGTAACGCGCAGTTGATCGCCCTCCCCACAACAGACGTGGTAGAGCCGTCCCGGTGGGGCGCCGGCCCCGGCTTCCTCCAGCCGTCTGACAATCTCGTCGTATTGGGCAGCGGTCATGGATACAGGTGTAAAGACAGCAGTGATGGCCATGAGAACCTCCTTTGGATTGGTTGATTGGTCGTCACCGCCCCCACACCAATCAACCAATCATCTAATTTCAGTAGATCACGATTGGGGTGAGTCGGCATCCTCAGATGCCAGGCCAGCCTAGTCAGAGCCGCATCTGAGGATACTCCCTCCTCTTGTAAGATGACTTTCGTGATCTACTGAATTTCGTTTTGTTCCGGTGGTGGTACCACACCCAACTGCTGCATCATGCCCAACTGGTCGAACTCGATCCAGTGTTCCACAACCTTGCCATTGGCGACGCGATCAATGGAAACCCCACTACATATCACCTGCTTGCCGGTCGGCGGAATGCCTTGTAACTCCCCTTGATGGGTGCCCCGGAATGTCCAGCGAGAGACCACTGCGTTCCCTTCGGCGACCTGGTCCTCGACCGTTAGCTCCATATCCGGGAAGGCGGCAACGAACGCCTCGTGGGCCAGTTTCCAGCCCTCGTAGTTGTGCGGCATGCCGGGAAATCCGTGCCATACCACTTCGGGGGCGATCATTTCGAAGGCTACCTCTAGGTTTTTGGCCTCTTCATAGTGACGGCGGGCAATGGTTTTGTTTTGTTCAATTGACATGATTCACTCTCCTTAAACTGTTTACTGTTTACTGCTTACTGTCTACTGCTTACTGGCTTTCCGGCGCGGGAATGGCTCCGATCTGCTGCATCATGCCCAGAAAATCGGCCTGGTCCCAGCGTTCTACAGATTTGCCTCCGGCCAGGCGGTCAATGGAGATCCCTGTCAGCGTGATCTGCTTGCTTGTAGCCGGGATACCCATTAACGAATCTGTATGGGTGCCCTGAAACGTCCAGCGCCAGGCAACCTTATCTCCGTCGGCGATCATATCATCGATAGTGGTATGGATATCGGCGAAGGCGGCGCGGAAGGCGGTCATAGCTTGCTTGAAGCCGTCTCGGTTTGGCTCGGCGCCAGCGGGAGGATTGTGGTGAACCCAGCCGGCAGCGAAAAATTCGTCAAAGGCATTCGGGTTACCGTTGTTCCAGAATGCCTCAAAGAACTGGCGTAGGATGGCTTTATTCTCTTCTGTTGACATTGTTCATTCTCCTTATCGTTTTGGTTGTCTCCCCGCCAGGGCAGGCTGGCGGGGAGAAGGTTATTCATACGCCCAACGGGGCGCTTCAGCCGCCCGCCGGTGAACTAGAAACTCCTTCGCTGGGAAGGCACGCTTGAACTACCCGAAACTCCGCGAGGGCGACGCGGTAGGCGGGTCGGCTGCACGCGCTTGTTGGGCTACCTTATGCTTTGAACAATATACCCACAAAAGCACAGAGCGAATGATTGGCTTGTGGGTGTTCACCGTTCGTGTACGGATAGGCTGTGACTGCCTTTGAAGGTCTAACCTCCACCTTGCCCCGGCGCAGGGATGACGCCCAGTTGCTGCATCAATCCCATCTGGTCGAACACACTCCATTGCTCCACCAGCTTGCCATCAGCGATGCGGTAGATGTGGATCCAGGTAAACGCCACTTGCTTGCCGGTCGGCGGTATTCCCATCAACTCACCGTGGTGCGTGCCGCGGAAGGTGCCACGAGCGGCGACCTTGTCCCCTTCGGCGATCAGGTCTTCAATCGTGCCGCGGGCATCGGGGAACGCGCCGCGGAACACGAGGACCAGTTGTCGGTGAGCATCGCGGCCGCGCCTCAGCTCCGGAGGGAGGCTTGGGTCGTGGTTGACGTAATCAGCAACCATCAGTTCGTCCAAGCGGTCGATCTTTCCCGAGTTATGGACCTCCTCAAAGAAACGGCGGACGATGGCTTTGTTTCGTTCTGTGGACATGGGAGATTCCTCCTCGTTTGTTACAAATGATTGACTGCACTGCAAGAAGCACAGGTTTGCAGGTTGCTGTGTTGTGTGGTAGCCGCGTCGAGTGCATGCGCGGGTTAGCCCGCCGCCCCTTTTCCTTGCCATTGAATATCTAACGGGTGTGTTCAAAATGAGTGGGTCGCCAGCATTCCGGGAAAGGGCCAGAGGGTCCCTCCTCACCCATAGCCGCCTGGCCCTTTCCCGGAATGCTCAACCGAGTTTGAATACACCCATATCTAACTGCCAGCCTGCCCCGCCGCAGGGATGACGCCGAGTTGCTGCATCAATCCCATCTGGTCGAACACACTCCATTGCTCTATTAGATTTTGTGTTGCCATAGCTTTATCTCCTTTCCATCAGCTTCATTATTGATGGACACGCAGCTCACCTTCCAGTTCAAAAAATGTTCACTTTATGTGTCGGCTGAATGCGGCAATACGAATGGCGAATTGCAACGAGCGCAACTCGCCATTTGCAACTTGCTCCCCTTGAAGCAGAATCCCACGGGCTTTAGCCGGGGGAGTATGTCAAGCAACCACGCCAAGCTGGCGCAGGATGCTGGCCACGTCCTGGTAGTTGCGCAGGCTTGCCAGCTTGCCATCCCGGATGGAGCACACGGCGCACACCATCAACTCCACCGTGCGCCCGGTGGGGGGCACCGCGCCGGCCGGGGTGATGAGCAGCCCCATGTGCGCTCCCCTGGCTTTGAACTCGTTGACTACCTCGTCGTCAGTCGCCACCTGGTGAATGATGGTGGTGATGCACATGTCCGGGAAGGTGCTCTTCAATTCCTGCATGAAGATGCGCAATCCCTCGCGGCCGTGAAACGCCCGGTCGAAGGGAATACACATAACCTCCACATCCTCCGTTGTCAGCGCCAGGACTTCGTCGAACCGATTTTCGCTAAACAACTGGTAGATGCTACGCGCCAGCGCCGCGTTGGTTTGTGCGCTTGACATGATGGATACCAAAATTCAGTGTCTCGAAACGGCTCCAATTGATGTACAATGTGTTTGCAACGCTGCCCTCCCACATTCAAGCACACCGACCACAGCATGGGAAGAGGTCCAGCCATACAAAAGCCATAGGAAAAGCCATACAAAACCCATATATGTGCTTCAGACAAATCCGTAAATTCTGGAATCCGTATTCTATTGAGAGACACCTGTGAGCGCTCCTCTCGCCTTCGGTCCCCAACTCAAACAGCGTCGCCGCGCCCAAGATCTGACCCAGGCCTTGCTGGCGCGACAGGTTGGCTGCGCCGAGGTCACGATTCAGAAGATCGAGTCCGGCGCCCTGCGCCCATCGCGGCAGATCGCCGAACGGCTGGCGGAGGCGCTGGCTCTCCCCGCTGAAGAGCGGCCGCGCTTCGTGCAATTGGCCCGGGGTGAACCGTCCGCAGCGCCCCTCTCCTTACCCCATTTGTTCGACGCCGCTGCCGGTCCGGCGCACTCTTTACCCATCCCACCCACACCGTTGATCGGCCGCGAACAGGAAACGGCCGCGGTCTGCGCCACCCTGTTGCGCGGTGACGTGCGCCTGCTCACTCTGATCGGTCCGCCGGGCGTGGGCAAGACACGCCTGGCCCTGGCCGTGGCCGCGCGCCTGAGCGAGCACTTTGCCGACGGCGTCCTCTTCTGCAACCTGGCGACCGTCCAGCAACCGGAGGGGGTGATGCAGGCGCTGGCCCAGAGCCTGCGCCTGCCAGAACGGGCGGACCAGCCGGTGGACGAACAGGTTGCGTCCGTGCTGCATGGACGCAACCTGTTCCTGCTCCTGGATAACTTCGAACACCTGACCGCGGCCGCGCCCCAGCTCGCCCACCTGTTGGCCGCGGCCGGTGGGTTCAAGCTACTGGTCACCAGCCGCGTGGTCTTGCACATTTCCGGGGAACACGTCTACGGCCTGGCGCCGCTGCCCGTGCCCGATGTGGAAGCCGCCGGCGCTTCGGCAGCCACAGACCGTGTGCTCGCGACCCTGGCCGAACAACCGGCCATTGCCCTCTTTGTGGCGCGCACCCGCGCCGTCAAACCGAGCTTCACGTTGACCGCAGCCAATGCCCAGGCCGTCGCCGCCATCTGTGCCCGGCTGGACGGTTTGCCCCTGGCCATCGAGCTGGCCGCGGCCCGCAGCCAGTTGTTCTCGCCCCCCACGCTGCTCAAACGCCTGGGGCAGCGCCTGCCCCTACTCACCGGCGGCGCGCAGGACCTGCCCACCCGCCAGCAGACCTTACGCGCCGCGATCGACTGGAGCTATCAACTGCTGAATGAACGCGAAAAGGCGCTCTTCGCCCGGCTTGCCGTCTTCGCCGGTGGTTGCACGCTCGAGGCGGTGGAGGCCGTGTGCCGCAACCGGGCGCGCGATACCATCGACTTGCTGGCGTTGCTGCTGAACAAGAGCCTGGTGCAGCAGGTCGGGGATGGGAATGGCGAGCCCCGGTTTATGCTGCTGGACACCATCTGTGAATACGCGCTGGAGCGTCTGGCCGAGCGGGGTGAGCTGGAGGAGATGCGCCGTCGCCACGCCGAGTATCTGGTGGAGCTGGCCGAGCAGGCCGAACCCGCTTTCGAGGGCGCCGAACGCGGGCAACAGCAGGCCTGGTTGCTGCATTTTGACCGCGAGCAGGACAACGTGCGCGCCGCATTGCACTGGTGTTACACCACGCCGGAGCGGGTGCCCTCTGGGCGCGATTATGGGGTGCGTCTGACCGCGGCCATCTGGCAGTATTGGTGGATCCGCGGCTATTTGAGCGAAGGGCGCAGGTGGGTGGCCCAGGCCCTGGCCCACGCGCAGACCGCGACCGGCCTGCGCGCCAAACTGCTCAATCAAGCCGGTTTTCTGGCCTTTAGCCAGGGGGATTATGCCGCCGCCAGCCGTTGCCACGAGGAGAGCCTGGCCCTGGCCAGCGACCTGGACGACAGGCAGGCCCTGGCCGATGCCTACATCGGGCTGGCCAACCTGGCCGGGCGGCAAAACGATTACCAGCGATCAGGTCAACTCTTTACCCAGTGCGCCGCCCTCTTCCAGGAATTGGGGGACACCAGCAGCTTTGCCTGGTCGCTCGTGGGCATCGCCAATATAGCGCGCATCGCCGGCGACTACGCGCGCACGCGGGCCCTGTTGGAGGAGAGTCGCGCCCTGTTCGAGGCCATGGGTTACTTGCGGGGTCTCGCCTACGTGATCTATGACCTGGGCTGGCTGGCCTATGACGAAGGGGATATTGACACGGCCCGGTCCCTCTACACAGAGAGCTTGGCGCTCTTTTCCGAACTGGCCGAGCGCCCCGCCATCGCCGGTGTTCTCACCAGGCTTGGCCACGCCGCGCTGCGCCGGGGCGACCCGGGCCGGGCCAGCGCCCATTACCGGGAAAGCCTGGCCCTATGCCGGGACCTGGCCGACCGCGCCGGTCTGGCCGCCAATTTCATGGGGTTGGCGAACGCTGAGGCCGTGGGCGGAGAAGCGCTGCGGGCGGCGCGCTGGTGGGGCGTCGCCGAATCCCTGCGCGAGATCACTGGACATACGTTGTTGCCGGCCCACCAGTCCGACTACGCAGACAACGTCGCCGTTGCCCGCGGTCGCTGTGACGGCGATGCGTTCGATGCGGCCTGGCAGTCCGGCCGCGTCCTTCCCCTTGACAAAGCGCTTGCCGAGGCTCTGGCTGGCCGGCGTTAAGCCCCACACTGCCCTGAAAAATAAGAACAGGGATTTCAGAATTGACGGATTTGATCTGCGTGTATCCGCA
>JACQGT010000380.1 GCA_016199425.1 Chloroflexota bacterium | reverse complement strand
CTGTGGTTCAAATGCCCTTCGATAGTCGTTGTTGAATGCCCCGGCCCATCAGTTGGGCGGAGACCCGCGCCGAGATGGTGAAGGCGAAGAAAAGGCCGAAGTCCTGCACTGCGGGCATACTCGTGACAAACAGCCCCGGAATGTTCGTCTGCAAATGCTCGTCCAGCCGGGGAGAGCCGTTGGCCGTCGCCAGTTCGCCCAGCAGATTGCCCCGCGCCAGCAGGGGAACCCGGCCCATCTCCACCTCATAACCCGTAGCAAAGATCACCAGATCCACGGCAAAGTGAGCGTCGTTGTCCAGACACATCTCCAGCGAACCGTCTGCCTGCTCCACACAAGCGGCCAGTTGTGTCTCCGGCCAGATGGTGACGTTCGGGTGGTCGAGCCGGGGCCAGAGCCAGGGTTCCAGTTTCAGCCGCCCCTCCGTCCAGAACCAGTGGTTGATCTCTTCCTTTTCTCCGTCGCTCAGATCGCGAAACCAGGTAGGATTCTCGGCCAGACCGGCCACAATGCGGTTGGCCCGCCCCCAATCGGAAGGCTCAAAGCGGGGCGTTGCGTGGCGGTAGCAGATGTGGACGTGGGCCGCGCCCGCCTCGCGCAACAGCGCCGCGCTCTCGAATGCGCTCTGCCGACCGCCCAGGATCAGACAGCGCTTGCCGGCCAGGGGCGCAAAATCGACCAGATGGCAGGTGTGAGCATAGCGCCCTGCTGGCAGCATCCCGGCCAGTTCCGCGGGGATGTGGGCAAAGTGGAGAAAGCCCAGAGCCAGCACCACATTCACCGCGCCAATCGTCGCGCCGTTTTCAATCTGCGCCTGGAAAGTGTCGCCTACCCGGTCCAGCCGCTCCACCAGCACCGGTTCGATTGCCAGCCCTTTTTGCTCCTGAAACCAGCGGGCATAGGCCAGGTAGAAGTCCCGCGAAAGCGGCCCCACATCCGTCGGGGTACGATTGCTGATACGCAAAAAGGCCTCAATCGTATGGACGTTGGCCGGGTCCAGATGCCAGTCGCAGGCCGAGCGCAGGAACATCCCCGCCGGCATGTGGCTGCGCCAGAAATCCATCGGCTTGCCCACCACCAGATAATCAATTCCGCTCGCTTGGGCCTGGGCTGCTATCGCCAACCCAAACGGTCCTGCGCCTACAATCAACAGTTCAACCGATCTCATTACTTCTCCCAATCTCTACTCTCCAGTCTCTAATCTACCCGCTCAATCGCCACGGCCACCGCCTCACCGCCGCCCAGACAGAGAGAGGCAATGCCCCGCTGCAAGCCCCGGTCATGCAGGGCGTGAACCAGTGTGGTCAGCAGCCGCGCCCCGGTCGCCCCCAACGGATGGCCCAGGGCAATCGCGCCGCCGTTGACATTCACCTTCGCCCAGTCCCAGCCCTGATCCGCCAGGGCATAGCCGTTGGCGAGAATCTGCGCGGCAAAGGCTTCGTTGAGTTCGATCAGGTCCACATCGGCCAGAGACCAGCCGATTTTGTCCAACAGCTTGGCGATGGCTTTGGCGGGTACGTCGAAAATGTATTTGGGTTCCATCGCCATCTGGGCATAGCCAACCACCCGGGCCAGAGGTGTAGCGCCGATGGCCGCGGCTTTTTGCGCGCCGGCAATGACCAGCGCGGCCGCGGCGTCGTTCAACCCCGGCGCGTTGCCCGCGGTGACCCGGCCACCCTCACGAAAGGCAGGTGGCAATTTCGCCAGGGCCTCCAGGGACGTGTCCCGGCGGGGCGACTCGTCCGTGTCTACCAGTGTGACCTGTCCCTTGCGCCCGGTGACGGCGACAGGCGCGATCTCCGCCTTGAACTTTCCGGCGTCAATGGCGGCGATGGCCTTTTGATGACTGCCCAACGCGTGGCGGTCCATCGCCTCTCGCGTCACTTCGTACTCGTCGGCGATAAACTCGGCCGCGTGGCCCATTGCCCAATCCTCAAAGGCGCACCAGAGACCGTCCACCACCAGCGCGTCGCGCAGTTGGCTGCTGCCGTAGCGAAGCTGGTTCATGCGCCCGTCCACCAGATGGGGCGCGTTGCTCATACTCTCCACGCCGCCGACAACGAAGAGGTCGCCGTCGCCCAGGCGGATGGCCTGGGTCGCCAGCATCACCACCTTCAGGCTGGCCCCACACACTTTGTTGACAGTCGTCGCGCCCACACTGGCGGGCAGCCCGCCGTGGATGGCGCACTGGCGGGCAATGTTCTGGCCCAAGCCGGCAGAGACGACATTGCCCATCAGCACTTCGTCGATCTGCGCCGGATCGGGCAGCCCGGCCCGCTCTACTGCGGCGGCCACCGCGGCCGCGCCCAACTGGGCCGCGGAAAGCGCGCCCAATCCGCCCTGTAGACGGCCCACGGGCGTGCGGGCCGCGCTGAGAATTACGGCGTCGTCGTGGAAGTTTTTCATCGAATGGGTGACTCCAGTAAAAAAAGCCAAAGAGTACACACGGAGACGCGGGGAGCGCGGAGGCACGCGGAGATTTTCTCCTGAACTCCTCCGCGTACTCCGCGGCTCCGGGGTGGAATTCCCTTTTTTGCAGTAGCGTCATGGGTTCCCCTGAGAACGCGGAGAGTCTCTTGCCCGATTCTAGCATTCTTGACCCAGCCCTGCAATGATTGACCAATGTAACACGCGTTTGACGGTCCTGTTCAGGCAGAGTACACTGAGAATACCCCAAACGAGCAGGGCCATTTCCCAGGAGGAAGCCTTGAATAACGGCGTCAAACCCATCTACGGGCAAATCACCGGCTGGGGCGCGTATGTGCCCGAAAAGGTGCTGACCAACCACGACCTGCCCGCCGCGCTGGAAACCAGCGACGAATGGATCGTCCAGCGCACGGGCATCCGCGAGCGGCACATCGCCGCGCCCGACGAGACGACCTGCACTCTCTCGCTCCACGCCAGCCGGGCCGCGCTGGCAAAGGCAGGCATCCAGCCGTCAGAGTTGGATCTGATCATCGTCGCCACCTCCACGCCGGACCACCACACGCCGCCGGTTTCCAGCCAGTTGCAGCACGCCCTGGGCGCGACAGATGTGCCCGCTTTTGTGGTCGTCACCGGCTGCACGGGCTTTGTCTACGCCCTCAGCACCGCCTATCAGTTCATCCACAGCGGCGCGTATCGGACTATTCTGGTGGCGGGGGTAGAACTGCTCAGCCGCTTTGTGGACTGGAGTGACCGCTCGATGTGTGTGCTCTTTGGGGACGCGGCCGGGGCGGTCGTCGTCCAGGCCACGGAGCGCCCTTGCGGACTGCGCAGCTTCGTCCTCGGCTCGGATGGCAGCCAGAGCGAACAGATTATGATGCACGGCGGCGGTTCGGCCCGTCCCTTCAGCCAGGCAGTGTTGGACGCCCGCCAGCAGTATGTGCGGATGAACGGGCGCGAGGTCTTCAAATTTGCCACCCGTGTCATCGGCCCCGCCTGCGAGCAGGCCGCGGCCAAAGCCGGACTGACCCTGGCCGATATGGATTGGATCATCCCTCATCAGGCCAATCTGCGTATCATCCAGACAGCAGCCAAATTGATGGACTTCCCGATGGACCGTTTCATCGTCAACATCGACCGCTATGCCAACACTTCCGCGGCGTCGATCCCCCTGGCCCTGACGGAGAGTCTGACCAGCGGGCGCATCCTGCCCACGGACCGGTTGATGCTCGTCTCCTTTGGCGCCGGCCTCACCTGGGGCGCGGCGGTGGTGGAGATGAGTCCGCGCTAAAACAGATATTGGGTATTGGATATTTCGTAGAGCGACACGATCTCCGCTACGAAATATCTAATACCCAATATCAAATACCCACTCGATTATCTACCCCAGCTTCACATATCTACCCCAGCTTCACACGCGTCAGCCAATTCCACTTGTCCGGCGCGCCGTCTTCCACAATGCCGAAGAAGACGCCCTGCACAGCTTTGGTGATCGGTCCCCGCTTGCCGTCACCCACAGGCAGCCGGTCCACCGAGCGCACGGGGGTGATCTCGGCGGCGGTGCCGGTGAAGAAAATTTCGTCGGCCAGATAGAGCATCTCCCGGCTCATCGAGGCTTCCTTCACCTCGTAGCCCAGGTCTTGGGCGATGGTGATGGCGCTGTCTCGGGTGATGCCGCCCAGAATGCTGCTGGAAAGGGGCGGTGTGTAGATGACGCCTTTGTGGATGATAAAGATATTCTCGCCGCTGCCTTCGCTGATCTGGCCGTTGCCGTCCAGGGCGATGCCCTCGGTAAAGCCGTTGTCTTTGGCCTCGATGACGATATTCTGGCTGGAAACGTACTGGCCGCCGATCTTCGCCATGGGGCTGAGCATATTGGGAGCCATGCGCCGCCAACTGCTTACCTGCACGTCCACGCCGTTTTCGATGGCCTCGTTGCCCAGATAACGCCCCCAGGGCACCGTCGCCACAATCGCATCCACCGGGCAACCGCGCCCATCCACGCCCAGGGTATTGTAGCCCCGGAAGACCAGCGGGCGCACGTAGGCGCTGCGCAGTTTGTTGGCCTGCAACACCTGAATCGTCACATCCATCCACTCGTCCACTGTCAGCGGGGAGGGGATGCGCGCCACTTTGCAGCTAAAGAGCAGCCGCTCGTAGTGCTCCCGCCCGCGGAAGATAGCGGGGCCGTCAGCGGTTTCGTAGGCCCGAATGCCCTCAAAGGCGCTGCTGCCATAATGGAGCGCGTGAGTGAATACGTGGACCTGGGCCTGGTCCCACGGAATGATCTCGCCGTTCATCCAGATGAAGTCGGCCCGCATTTTCGCCAT
>JACQGT010000379.1 GCA_016199425.1 Chloroflexota bacterium | reverse complement strand
ATTTCCAGATCGGCGATGGCGGGATGGGCAAAGGTGACGCCCGGCGGCTGGGCCAGGATGGCGCTGGTGGCGTTGCCGATCTGGTTCATCATCAGCTTTGTCCACTTCATCGAGTGGGCGTCGGCGTAGAGGGTGACGGGGAAACCAGCTTCGATCAGTTGGCTATGCAGGGCGTCGAAGATAGGCGCGGGCTGCTGGCGATCCCAACGGGCCATACCAATGAGGAATTTCGGCTTCGTCAAGCGGACGACGCCGGTTTCTGGTACTTCCACCGGCGCGGTGATGGTCCCGGCGATTGTGCGTTGGGGGTCGAAAACAGCAGCGATGGCTTCCTCGTTGCCCACGCCGTTTTGCAGACTGAGAATGGGTGGCACAGCCAACCCCGTTTTCTGCGCGGCGTCCCCCAATTCCGCCAGCGCGGCTGCGCTGTCGTAACTTTTGACAGTGAGAATGGCCGCGTCGAAGGGCCGTCCACTCTCCGCTGCGTGCCGGTAGGCTGCTTCCAGGCTGGCGACCGGGTGGATTCCGTCGATGCGCTGAGTTACGCCGTCGCTGATCAGGCGCAGGCCGTGGGCCGTCACCGCATCCACAAAGCGCTGCCGCCCGGCCAGAGCCACGGGCACGCCGGCCTGGGCCAGTTTGCCGCTCACCAGACAGCCAATCGCTCCCGCGCCGATGACGAGGATGTGAAGGGAGTTATGAGTTAGGAGTTTTGAGTTACGGGCTGGTTCGGTCATTGGGTCGTCAATTCAGCCAATCAAAAGTGGACGCAGATTAAAAAGATTGAAACAAAGATCAGCGCAGATCAATCCAAAGCATGAAAATCTGCGTCCGTCTCTTCCCCTGACTGGGTAAACGTTTTCAGGAGAGCAGCGCGCCGGCGTCGTGGTCGAGAATGGCCGTAATGTTACGGGGCAGCAGAATGTCCACATGCATCTGCCGTTCGGCCGCGGTGAAGGGCATAACGGCAATCGTCGAGACCAGCGCACGGAAGCGTTGCAACAGCGCCAGCCGGTAGTCACGCAGACAGTCCGGGAAAGTATACCCGGAAACGCCGCCTTCCACCAGCAGCCGCTGATAGTCCGCCAGCAACCCCATTTCAATCGCCCGCCGATCCGTGGTCAGCAGATTCTCGCTGAGGAAGTAGGCCACGTCGCGCACAGCCCGCCCCCGACGCAGCATCTGCCAGTCCAGCACGGCAAAGGGGACGCCGCCCTCCTCTGTAGCAAAGACGAGATTGCCCAGGTGGTAGTCGCCGTGCAGGAGGGTACGCGGGGGTGCGTTGAAGAGATGCTGCTCGATCTCTGCCCGCTGGGGGCCAAAGCGTTCGCCGATGGCGCGGATGGGTTCGGGCAGGGGTGCGTCGCCGATATTTTCCAGAAAGCGCGCCCACCAGCCCGCGTACTCTGACTGCTGGGCGTCCGGGTTCTGGCCGAAGTCCGGGTCGGGCAGCCAGCTCATTTGCGATAGGAGCGGATGCTCCCACCAGACCGCGTGGAAGGCGGCGATGTGACGGACAGCGAGACGGGCCTGGGCGGGGGTGCAGCCGGACAGCCGGTTGCCAGGGCGCGCCGGGGCCAGGTCTTGCAGGAGGATGACGTGGCGGTGGGTGGCGGGGTCGATGTCGGCGTAGTAGCAGGCCGGTGTGGGCAAGTCGGTATGAGGGGCCAGTTCGCGGTAGAAGTGGATTTCCCTCGCGTAGGAGTCGATGGCCCGCTCGCGCAGTTGCGGCGTGGCCGAGGAAAATTTGGCGAACAGCGAACGAGGCGCGCTTGCCTCGTCTTTGTTGTAGACCAGACGCAGGCGCACGGTTTGCCCGTAGAGTCCGCCATCGCCGCCCGGCGTCTCAACGGTGAAGGCGGTCAGTGTGGCGCGGTCGATGACGTTGCCGGCGCGCAAGGCGTCGGTGAGCCAGGCCGGGGTCAGATCAGCGGGTCCGGCGGAGATGGGGAGGGAAAGGGTCGGTGAAATCAGCCCACCTCTTCTAGGCAATCATTGGGGCTACTTCGCGCTCGATCCGTGTACCCGTCTCGTCTTCAGCGACATCCAAATCGTAGTCCATCTGCAAACCGAGCCAGAATTGGGGCGACATCGCAAAGTAACGCGCAAGCCGCAAAGCCGTATCGGACGTGATGCGCCGTTTGCCATGCGCAATTTCATTGATGCGGCGTGCAGGTACACGCATAGCTAGAGCCAGTTGGTTCTGACTAAGGCCCATCGGCTTGAGAAACTCCTCTCGCAGCACTTCACCGGGGTGGATTGGGGCTAATTTATCGTTCATTTTGCTCACACCTTTAGTGGTAATCGACTATCTCCACATTCAATGCGTCTTTGTCTTCCCAATCAAATATGCTTTCGGCTTCGTCGTCAGAAAAGCTTCTTATCATACGTGCAGTTTATAACGTCTCACGCTAAACGGCAAAGGCGATAGTTTGCTGATTATCTGACATTCGTTCTCACTCTTTCATTCCACCCAACCCCACCCCCTGTGCTACAATCTCCCAATGCCTACCGACGCCCCTCCCACCCAGCCCACACCCGACCGCGGCCTGGCGCGCAGCGCCACCCTTCTCTCCATCGGCAATGTCGCCAGCCGGCTGCTGGGTCTCCTGCGCGAGATGGTGATCAACACCATTTTTGGCCCCAGCGGGCTGGTGAGCGCCTTTACCGTCGCCAGCTTTGTGCCCACAATGCTCTACGACTTCCTCATCGGGGGAATGTTGAGCGCGGCGCTGGTCCCGGTTCTCAGCGACTACGCCCGGACCGAACGGCGCGCGGAACTGGTGCGGCTGGTGGGCGCGCTGATCAGCCTGCTGGCGGTGACACTGGCCGCCATTGTCCTGCTCCTGCAACTGACCGCGCCGCAGGTGGCCTGGCTGCTGGCCGGCGGTTTCGACGAACTGGACCCGACGCTGCTCCCCCTCACCGTGGGGATGATCCGGCTGATTGCCCCCGCGGTCTGGTTTTTCAGTATGGCCGGCCTGCTCACCGCCATTCTCTACAGTCTGCAACGCTTCACCTTCCCGGCCATCGCCGCCGCCGTCTACAATCTGGGCATTGTCCTGGCCGCGCCTCTGCTGGCCGAGCGCCTGGGCATCACCAGCCTGGTGGTGGGTGTGCTGGCGGGCAGCGTTGCGCAGTTTAGCCTGATGGCCTGGGATGTGCGCCGGGCCGGGCTGGGTTTCACCGTCCAGTGGAGCCACCCGGCGCTGGGCCGTATCCTGCGCCTCTACCTGCCCATCGCCGCCGGGCTGGTCGTCGCCCAATTTCAGGTGGGGCTGGACCGGCGGCTGGCCAGCGGCACGGGCGAGCAGTCCATCGCCTGGATGCGCAGCGCCACCACCCTTCAGCAGTTGCCGCTGGGGCTGATCAGCGTCGCCATCTCCCTGGCCGCCCTGCCCCGGCTCAGCCAGCACTTCGCGGCCCAGGACGAAACGACCTACCGGCGCACCCTCAGCCGGGGTCTGCGGATGGTTGTCCTGCTGATTGCGCCGGCGCTGGTCGGGCTGTGGCTGCTGGGTGAACCGGCCATCCGCCTGCTCTTTCAGAGGGGGGCCTTCACCCCGGCGGATACGGCGGAGGTGGCCGGCGCCCTGCGCGTCTATCTGCTGGGCGCGCTCTTTGCTGCCGTAGACTTCCCTCTGAACTACGCCTTCTACGCCCGCAACAATACGCTCCTGCCTTCCCTGGTGGGAGTGCTGAGCGTGGGCATCTATGCGGCCGCGGCCTTTGCCCTGCTGCCGGGGCTGGGCTATCTGGGCCTGGTCTGGGCGGACACGGCCAAACAGGCCAGCCACGCGCTGGTGATGATCGGTCTGCTGCTGTGGCTGGTGGGACGTTTGGAAAAGGGGATGGGACTCGGCCTGCTGAAGGTGATCGCAGCCGCGGGGCTGATGGCTGGAACGGTCTGGGCGGTGGCGGGGTGGTGGACGTCGGCGGGGCCGCTGTCTGGTTCTGGCTGGCTGAACGATTTGCTCGTATTGGGGGTGGCAGGCGGCAGCGGGTTGGCCGTCTATGCCGTCGCCCTCACGCTTCTGCGCCTGCCGGAGGTTGCAGCGATACGGGCGCGGCTCTTGGGGCGGAGATAGCCCACAGGAGGGCGACGATCTGGACATTACCGTGACCATCGCTCGCCGGGCCGGGGCTGCGATCTTTGGCGGGGCTGGTCTTTTTTTGCAGACCGTTTCCGGCAAAGGCACAGTGCTGGTCCACGCCAGCGGTGATTTTTCCGAACACCGGTTGGCCGCGGGCGAGCAAATGCTGGTGAGCACAGGCAATCTGGCCGCCTTCTCCTCCGGAGTGGACTACAACATTCAGGGCGTGGGCGGCTGTCGCAAAATCCTCTTCAGCGGCGAGGGTCTCTTTATGACCCGTCTCTCCGGGCCGGGGCGGGTGCTGTTGCAGACGCTCAAACGGCAGTTTGGGACAACGACGGCGCAAAACACAGGGTAATGTGCGATCTCACTCCGCCCGCGCCGGCGCGGCATCGAAAATAGTGCGTAGCAGCCCCGCCCGCTCTGCCTCCGTCGCCCAGCGGGGCTGGGCGTAGTCTTCCAACACCGCAGTCAGAATTTCGGTGCTCATTACCCGCCCCCGGTAGATAGTGTGACGGGCGATGAGTTCCGTGCGCGTCTGCCAGCTCCACATCTGGTCAAAGAAAAGATTGCCCAGCCCATAGACGATCACACCGGGGCGGCGCAGCCCCTCCGGACCGTAGGCTTCAAAAGCCTGGGGCACGTGGCTCTGCACACCCGTGACAATATCCACGCCCTGCTCCCGCACTTCCCGAAACTCCACTACCTGTTGAGCAGTGGGATAGGGGTTATACGTTTCCAGGTATTGCAGTTCCACGGCAATCACATCGACTTCTGTTCGCAGTTTTTTGATTGTCTCAAAAATCCGCTCTTTGTGGTCGTAATAGTAGCAGGCACCGGGCAGTTCGTCCGTGGCCCAGGCGAAGGAAGGCCCGAAGGCCAGCGCCGCAATAAAGGCGAAACGATTGCCGTTGTGTTCCCACAGCAACGGCGCGCACGCCTCCTCCACATTCAGCCCGCTGCCGTAGATGGCGATCCCATTCTCCCGATACCAGCCGATGGACTCACGCGCGCCGTCCCGCCCAAAGTCGTTTACGTGGTTGCCGCTCAGCCCCACAATGTCCGTGCCCACCGCTTCCAGCGCTGCCCAATAGGTGGTATCGCTGCACATCGTCAGGTTGTCCTGGGCTGCGTTGACGACACAGCCTTCGATGAAGGGCACTTCGTTGCTGATGTGGGTAATGTCCGCCGCGGCCAGAGTGGACGAGATAATCCGGGCCGGGTAGTCGTAGCCCTTCTGCTCCATGCGGAGCGCCGTGACCCGTGTCATTGCCGTGACGCCGGTCATCACAAGCGTTGTCAGGTGGCCCGCATCCCGGTTGCTGGCATTGGTGACGCGGGCGGACAAGACTTCCACCAACTCTGCGGCATAGGTTCCGCGCACAGCCACCGCCGCGGCCAGACTATACGTGCTGGGGTCCAGCCGGTTGTCCAGCACATTGACACCATCCACCGACAGGACTTTGAAGCGGGGATACAGCCGGTCAAAGGGCACAATGCTTACCGCGCTGGCATCAGCCTCCACCAGAGCCAGAATTCCGTTCGTATCCGTGACGATCACCGATTCGGCCATGCGCGCGCCCAAAAGCGCGGTCAATTCCGCCTCGTATTCACGGGTTACAACCAGCGGGCCACCACCCTCTCCCTGCCAACGCGCGGCCAACTCCTCCAGCGAGATGTCATCTGTCACAGTATCAAAGGCAACGACCGGCGCATAGAAGCGGGTGTAGATCGCCGCGCCATCGGCTTTCGCCAGGGGCGTCAGCCCAATCGTCACATCGGCCCCGCTGCTCCGGTCCAGCAGAAGCACCTTTTTGAGACCGTCGCTGGTGTCCAACGTCTTGACCCGATAGACGAGCAAAGAGAGCAGCCGGTTGTAATAACGTTCGGGCAACGCGGAATCAATCGCAACCGTCAGCCAATCCGAGTGGTCCGTTTGGGGCAGGCTCGCGCCAGCCACAGGCGAACGGGCTGCAACTGCCGCGAGGGTAAGCAGAGCAGCCAACAACGCCGTCAGTATTCGCCTGCCCAAACGTGGGAACGATCCTGCCCTCTGGCTCTGGCAGGTCTGCGCAGATAAATCGATGTGGGTCATTGTGCGGGTCCGTGATATACGAAATGTAAGCGCAACCGCCTGCACTTCTTACGGCGGGGGACAAAACTGCTGAAAGTATACGGCTATGCGGGCCATTTGCAAAACGTCCGGGGGTAGGGCAATCGCGTACGGATTCCTCAGCCGACACTTGTCAGGTGTGAGACGCACGAGACGTACAGGGGCTGTTGTCGTTGACAACTTACGCTCTATCCGCTATAGTCGCGACGGCACAAGCGCTGTGTTGCCCGGACAGCTTTCCCTTTCCCCTTCCCAGAAAATAACCCCAATGCCCTCGATTCTCTTCGTCTGCACTGCCAACCAGTGCCGCTCTCCGATGGCTGAGGTGATTGGCCGCCAGCTTCTCACGGCCAGCTACCCGGCGGTGGAGTGGCAGGTTGGCTCCGCGGGTGTGCGTGCTGCCAACGGCTATCCAGCCACGCCCGCGTCGGCCACAGTCGCCGGTCGCCACGGCTTCGATCTCAGCCGTCACAACAGCCGGGCGCTGACCCAAGAGATTGTCGGGGCGGCTGATCTGCTGGTGACGATGGAGGCGGTCCACAAACGAGCCATCCTGGCCGCGTTCCCCGCAGCGGTCGGGCGGGTCTTTGTGCTGGGCGAATTGAACGGTGAAAGCGCAGATGTGGACGACCCTATCGGCCTGCCCATTGAGGAATACGAGCACACCTACGCGCTGTTGGAGGGATGGATTGGGGAGGCACTCCCCCACATCGCCAGGCTGACGGGCGTGGCCTGAATTTGTAGGGCGGATTGGCAATCCGCCGTAGCGGACGGAATATCATTCGGACGGAATGTCATTCCGTCCTACGAGGAGCATTCAACCCGTGTACGAACGTTACCGAGTACCGCCAGAGACGAACGTTGACCTGAACCAATGGAACCCTGCGGATCGTTCCGCCTTTGACGGCGACAAAAAGACAAGCCAAACACACGGACTTCTTCGATACATTTGATGTGAAAATAAGGACACGGATGACAGAATTGGCGGATTTGCTTGTTCCCATCGCTCCGCGTGAGAACACTCCGCGGACGCTCTGCGTCCCATTTCATCGCTATCAGCCATCTATTGATAGAAACTCCGTAGGGGCGCTGCTTGCTGCGCCCCTACCTATCATTTCACACTTGACGCGTCAGTAGGACAGTTGGCGCGTTTCGGGATGCGCATTGATATACTCCAGCGATTGGTGGCGGAAGTAGGTGTTGTAGAGTTCAGCGTAGTGGCCGCCCTGGGCCATCAACTGTTCGTGGCTGCCCTCTTCGATAATCTCCCCCTTGCGCAGGACGAGAATGCGGTTGGCGGCGCGCACAGTCGAGAGGCGATGGGCAATCACAATCGACGTGCGGTTGTGGAAGAGCAGGTCCAGGGTCTGCTGAATCTGGGCTTCGGTGAAGGGGTCCACACTGGCCGTGGCTTCGTCCAGAATAAAGATGGCTGGGTTGTGGGCCAGCATCCGGGCCAGGACCACCAACTGGCGCTGGCCCATACTCAGCCGTGCCCCCCGCTCGCCCACATCGGTCTGCAAGCCGTCGGGCAGAGTCTCCAGCCACTCCCCGCCCGCGATCTGCCGGGCGATTGTTTCCACTTCGACGTCACTGAGCGACGGCTTGGCGTAGCGGATGTTGTCCGTCACCGTGCCGGCAAAGAGAAAAGGCGTCTGGCTGACGATGCCCAGATGACTGCGATAGCTCTTCAGGTCCAGGCTGCGGATGTCCTGGCCGTCGATGAGAACCTGCCCCTCCTGGAATTCGTAGAAGCGGGTGACCAGTTTGGCAATGCTCGACTTGCCCGCGCCCGTGTGCCCCACCAGGGCCACACTTTCGCCGGGGCGGATACGCAGGCTGAAGTTGGGCAGCACCTGCTCTTTCTCGCTGTAACGGAAGCTGACGTTGACAAATTCGATCTCGCCGCGCAGCCGCTCCGTCGCACGATTGTCGGTCTGCTGCACCACCGGCGCGGCGTCAATCAGGGCAAAGATGCGTTCTGTCGCGCTCAACCCGGCCTGGAACTGGCTCCAAAAGGCAGACAATTGGAGCATCGGAAACCAGAAGCGGTCCAGGCTGTTGATAAAGAGATACCACGCGCCCATTGTGATGATGGATTGGCTGACGCTGTATCCCCCCGCATAGAGCAGAATACCCGTGCCCACACTGCTAAAAAAGGTCAGGGTGGGGAAGACCGTCGCCAGCACAATCCCCCGCCAGGTGTTGATGGCATAGCTCTGGTTGTTGACCTGCTGGAACTCCTCGTAGATGCCCTGTTCCCGGCGAAAATTCTTGGCAACGTGGATGCCCGTCACCGCGTCCTGGATGCTTACATTCACATTGGCAACTACCCGCTGGCTTTGCTGGGTGATGCGCCGGGCAATATCCCGGAAGAGGTTGGAGACGAAAAAGGCCACCGGAGCCAGCATCAACACCAGCAGGGCCAGCCGCCATTCGATGGTGAGCAGGACGACAAAGAGCATCAGCGAGAGGAGAAGCTGGCTGAAAACGTCTGTGACCAGCACAGAGACCCGGCCAAATTCGTCGCTGTCGCTGGTGATACGGCTGACGATGCGCCCGGACTGGTATTTGTCGTAGAAGCTCAGGTCGTGGTTCATAGCTGCGCTGAAGCCATCCAGCCGCAGGGCCAGCACAATATCACCGATGAGCATTGTGGTCAGCAGGCGGCGCGCCCAGTTGAAAGCCCAGGTAAGCACGCCTAAGACCAGCAGCGCGACGGAGAGCAGAAAAATGGCCGAGCTTTCCAGAGCCTGCACGCCGCCGGCCCCGGTCATCAACTCAATGCCCTGTGCGGCCAGTAGCGGCGCGCCGGTCTGGGCCAGGGAAAAGAGCGTGACCAGCAGCACAATCATTCCAAAACGGCCCAGCCAGGGGCGGAAATAGCCGCCCAGCCGGGCCACCAGTTCCCGGTTGGTATACTCCCGGTCATAGGCTTCGGCTTCCAGGCCGGCGCGCAGAAGTCCCATAGGGTTTCCTCATTTCAGGCATTGCATTGGTAAAGCGGTTCAGAACAGTTTACCGCCAATGGGTAAAAATGGCAACGGCTACCCCCCTAACTTCCCTCCACCACCAGACTCAGCACTGTCCACCCGGCCTGGGGCGCAAACTCTTCGTCCAGAGTTGCCACATTGACCAGTCTGTCCTGGACGGCCATCAGCGGGATAAGGTCGTCGCCGTGTTCGGCTTTCAAGTCCTGATAGCTGAACTTCGGGGTGAGTTTCGTGCGTTTCACCAGTGCGCTACCCCGTGCCTCGTCGATCAGATGGCGGTAGGTGGCGTTCTTACCAAAGAGCAGACGCCCCAACGCACGCATCACCGGTGCCTGGTTGCGGCCATTTTCCCCAAAGCGGCGGGGGACCAGTTGATAGATGCCCGCAGAGCCAAACTCGTCTTTGAAATGGCGGCAGGCCAGGGCGTTGGCCTCGTCGTTGCTGGTCAGGGCGAGCAGGCGACCAATGCCGGAGAGGGAGAGATGCTCCTCTGTATACTCCGAGAAGATATTGCCGTAGTGGGCATCCAATCCGTCCATGCGAGCCAGACGCACATTCTCAAAATCCGTATCCACCAGCCGTACCACAAAGCCCTCTTTCTGGATTGCTTCGGCCAGTAGACGCCCCAGGCGATTGGCTCCCACCAGAAGAAAGCCCTGGGGTTCGGCCTCGGCCACGCCCAAGCGCTGGGCAAACCATTTGGCCGTCCCTCCTTGCAGCACAATCGTGCCTACAATCACCAGAAAGACGAGGGGTTCCAGAATTTTGGCTTCGGCAAGACCCAACTCTTGCAGCCGGAAAGCGGAGAGGGCTGTAATGGCCGCGGCCACAATACCCCGGGGCGCAATCCAGGAGAGAAAGAGACGCTCTTTGCCCGTGAGTTTGCTGCCGATGGCGCTGACCTGAATGTTGATGGGGCGGATGACAAAGATGACCACAGCCAGCAGAAGCAGACTGCGCCAATCGAGCAGAGCCAGCGTCTCTAATTGGATGCTGGCCGCCAGCAGAATAAAGAGACCGGAGATAAAAAGTGTGCTCAGCCGCTCTTTGAAGTGGAGAATCTCCCGCAGTTGGTGGATATTGCTGTTGGCCAGATAGACACCCATGACAGTCACCGTCAGCAAACCCGATTCTGCCTCCACTGTGTCGGAGAGGGCGAAGAGACCGGCCACCAGGGCCAGCACCACCAGATCCTGCAGATTGTCCGGGACGAGGTAGCGTTTGAGGAGTTGGGCGATACTGTAGCCGCCGATCAGCCCCAGCGCCAGGCCGACCAGAGCGATCTCCAAAAAGACCAACACCGGGTTGGCTCCGGGGTTTACGCCGCCGCTCTCGGCCACAATAAAGTTGAAGATCAGCACGGCCAGAGATGCGCCGATGGGGTCGATGAGGATGCCTTCCCACATCAACACCGAATAGATGCGCTGGTTGGGGCGCACATTGCGCAGCAGAGGCGCGATGACCGTCGGTCCGGTCACAACAATCAGCGCGCCAAAGAGTACAGACAAGAGCCATTCCAGACCGAGAATGTAGTGGACCGCCAGTGCCCCGCCAAACCAGGTGATGGCCGCGCCGATGGTGAGCAGATTGCGTACTGTGCTGGCCACGGCCCGCACTTCGGGGAAATTGAGGGTCAACGCTCCCTCAAAGAGAATCACCGCCACCAGCAGGGAGACCATCGGGAAGAAGAGATCGCCCAGCAATGCCCGGGGATCGACCAGATGGAAGACCGGCCCGGCCAGAAATCCACTGGCGAGGAGAGGCAGAATGGCAGGCACTTTCAGCCACCAGGCCAACCACTGGCAAAGAATGCCCAGGACGACGATACCAGATAACAGCAGGAGTAGGTTATGCTCCATAAAACCTCCAGAGGAAGATACTTAACCTCAGTCAACCAGTCAACTGTTGACTGGCTTCCGACAGTATAACACACCCCTTCTCTCGATCGTCAGCTTGCCCTGCTCCCCACTTGCCCCCACCCCCCACATCTGCTACCCTACACCTATGAATGGAAACGCACCGGATGTCCTGCGCGGCGTCATCGAACGCATCACCTATCACAGCGAAGAGACGGGCTACACCGTTGCCAAATTGGCCCCGGAGCAGCGGCCCAGCCACCTGCCCCACTGGCAGACGGAAGTGGCCCTGGTGGGCACAATGCTGGGCGTCACTGTGGGCGAATCGGTGGAGGTGCGCGGGCGCTGGACAATGCACGCCGAGTACGGCAAGCAATTTTCCGTGGAGACAATGCGTTCGGTTCTGCCTGCCACTGTGGCCGGCATCGAGAAGTATCTGGGCAGCGGGCTGGTGAAGGGCGTGGGTCCAGTGACAGCCAAACGTATCGTCGCCCATTTTGGCGCGACGACGCTGGATGTGATCGACGGCGAAGCGGGGCGGCTGATCGAAGTGGCGGGGGTGGGCAAGAAGCGGGTGGCGCTGATCCGCCAGGCCTGGGCCGAGCAGCGCGCCATCAAAGAGGTGATGATCTTTCTGCAGGGCAACGGCGTCAGCACCAGTCTGGCCACGAAAATCTACAAGCGCTACGGCGACGACTCCATCCCAATCGTGCGCGCCGACCCCTACCGCCTGGCCCAGGATATCTACGGCATCGGCTTTCTCACCGCGGACAAAATCGCCCAGGCCCTGGGCATGGCCGCGGATTCGCCCCAGCGCATCGCTGCCGGGGTGGAATATACCCTCAACCAGTCCACCGACGAGGGCCACGTCTATCTGCCCAGCGGTGAACTGGTGGCCCAGGCCGCCGAACTCCTGGGGGTCAGCCTCGATCAGGCCGCGGCGGGCGTGCTCCATCTGCGCGGCGGCGACCGGGTGAAGGTGGCCCCGACGGCTGGGGCGGACGCTCCAAATCTTAATTGGGCGGTCACGGGGGTCTATGGCGACGGGGGCGAAGTGCAGATGGCCCTGGCCGAGCAGAAGGCCGCCTACGCCGCGCCCCGACCCGAGGAGGTGACTGCATTTCTGCGGGAGGCGCAGGCGGTCTATCTTACCCCCCTCTATTTTGGCGAAGTGGGTGTGAGCAACCGGCTGCACCGGCTGCTGGCCCCTGGTTTCAGCCGCTTTGAACATTTCCAAACGTGGAACTGGGAACACAGTTTTGCCGAAATGGAGGAGGAGACGGGCTTTGTCCTGGCCGAGAAGCAGCGTCAGGCCGTGCGTTCGGCCCTGACCCACCGGCTGACGATTTTGACAGGGGGCCCGGGCACGGGCAAAACCACGACGGTGCGCACGATTTTGCGCCTTTGCCAGGCGACGGGCCGCACAGTCCTGCTGGCCGCGCCCACAGGCCGGGCCGCCAAACGTCTCTCCGAAACCACCGGCCAGGAGGCCAAAACCATCCACCGGCTGTTGGAATTTCAGCCCGCCGAGGGGATGTCCTTCAAACGCAACGAAGAATCCCCGCTGGTGGGCGATCTGCTGATTGTGGACGAGGCGTCAATGCTCGATCTGATCCTGACCAACAATCTGCTCAAAGCCGTGCCAACCGGGATGCACCTGCTGCTGGTAGGGGATGTGGATCAGTTGCCCAGCGTGGGCGCGGGCAATGTCCTGGAGGATATTATCCAGGCGGTGGAGGGGGCGTCTCACACGGAGGCGCGAAGAAGCGAAGCAAAGAAGGGGGAGGGGTTGGCGGGCGCAGCGGTGGTGCGGCTGGATACGATCTTTCGTCAGGCTGCGGGCAGCTATATTATTGAGAATGCCCAACGT
>JACQGT010000378.1 GCA_016199425.1 Chloroflexota bacterium | reverse complement strand
TTCACCGCGGAGACGCGGAGTTCGCGGAGGAAACGCGGCGGAGTTCAGGAGAAAATCTCCGCGTGCCCTCCGCGCTCCCCGCGTCTCCGCGGTGCGTTCTTTGGCTTTTTGCAGTGGAGTCATCTTTGCGTTGGACAGAATCACTCCCACCGCCAGATTCAACGCCAGCGGAAAGTAGACCGCGGCGGTGTTGTGGGTGAGCATCACGGCAGCCTGACTGACGGCCAGCCCCCACCAGACGCGACGGGGCGCGTTCCGTTCGTGCAGGATGACCGCCACGCAATAGAGCGCGGCGGCCACGGCCAGGGTAAGCAGGCCATACATACGGGTTTCCTGGGCGAAGCGCACGTGGAAGGGGGAGATCGCCAGGATAAAGACGGCGATGAGGGCTGTGGGCCGGTCGACGAGACGGCGCACCCCGGCGTAGAAGAGCGGCACGGCCAAAGTGCTGCACAGGGCGGACAGCCCGCGCACCGGGCCTTGCAGATCGCCGAACAGCCCGATCCAGCCGTGCAGAAGGGTGTAGTAGAGGGGCGGGTGCTGGTCGATGCGCGCCAGCCAGCCCCACATCTCCCCCAGGGATTGGCGGGCCAGCCAGATGCTGAATGCCTCGTCCAGCCAGACGGTCTTGTCGCCGATGAGATAGAAGCGCAGGAGAGCCGCAAGCAGCGTCAACGCGCCGACGATGACAGGTGTGTTACTGCCGGTCAACCACTTTCGTTGTGAAATACTCATTCGCTTGCCCTGGGGGTGGGGATAGAACACGGATTCCAGAATTTGCGGATTCATCCGGCATCTGCTATCCCGGCCACGGCCCGTCCTTCCGTTTGGGCGACAAGCGGGCGGCGATTGAGGCGTTTGTGGCAAAGAATCACGGCGATTTTCACGGGGATGCCACGTGGGAGATGTGCCTTTCTGCCAGCACCTGGCCCAGCCGCTCGGCCAACAGTTCGGCCGAAAACGGTTTCTGCAGCCAGGCCACGATGCCCTGTTGCAACAGAGAACGACCGCCATCCTCCAACGGGTAGCCGGTGATAATCATCATTTTGACACTGCTGCGCCGTTCTTGCAAAGCCGTGTAGAGTTCCAGACCGCCCATGCGCGGCATCACCATATCGCTGAGTACCAGATCGATGGCATCTGGCTGTTCATCAAAGATCGCCAGGGCTTCCTCGCCGTTGGCCGCCGCCAACACCCGATAGCCCAGCAGTTCCAATGTGTCGCGAACGGCAAGCCGGGCGGCTGCGTTGTCCTCCACCAACAGAATCGTTCCCCGGCCCTGTTGGGGTGCAGTTTCATCCCTTGCGTGAGGGATAGACAGGTCAGAGTCGCCATCGAGAGGAAGATAAACGCTGAAAATTGTGCCCACACCGACTTCGCTTTCCACCCCAATGTGGCCGCCGTGCTGCTTCACAATCCCATAAACCTGGGCCAGACCCAGACCGCTGCCTTTGCCCACCTCTTTGGTGGTAAAGAAAGGCTCGAAGATACGCGCCAGCGTAGCCGGTGGGATGCCAGAGCCGCTGTCCGACACCGCCACACAGACCCAATGGCCCTCCGTCATTTCGGGCAGAGGCGGCGTCTGGCCGGGAACAACGACCCAACGGGAGAGGGCAAAACGCAACGTCCCCCCGCTGGGCATGGCGTCCCGGGCATTGACCGACAAATTCATCAGCACCTGCTGCACGCGGGTCGGATCGGCCTTCACCACATATTCCGGCGCGTCGTGGGTCACTTCGATGGCGATGTTCTCCGGCAGGGTGCGCTTCAGCATCTCTGTCATCCCCTCGACAAAGGAGAGCAGTTCCAGGGGCTGGAGATCGATGAGCGCGGCGCGGCTGAAATCGAGAATCTGGCGGATCAGATTGGCGGCGTGATGGGCCTGCTCGTGGATTGTGTGCAGATGGCGCTGGCGTCTAGGTTCATCCGGATTGCGCTGCAACATCTGAACGGAGAGGACGATCACACCCATAATATTGTTGAAGTCGTGGGCAATGCCCGCGGCCAACTGGCCTACCGTTGCCAGGCGCGCCTGGGACTGGATGCGTTCCTGCATCTGCCGCGGCTGGGTGACATCCCGCAGCACCAGCATCCAGCCGCTGATTGCGCCGTTCATCTGGACGGGGCGCGCCGCAACCTCGAAAATGGCGGAGGCTGGGTCGCCGAACGCCAGCTCGTGATAGAGCATCGCCTGGGGCGGCTGCAACAGATCGGCAATGGGACGACCGCCCAGTTCGATGAGAGTTTCGCCCACGATCCTGCCATCCAAGACAGCCAACTGTGCTTGCGCCGTCGGGTTGATCAGCGCAACGCGCAGTTCCCCATCTAGCAGCAGCAGCCCATCGGGGAAGCTCTCTGAAATCTGCTGCAATTGTCGGGCCTGCTCCTGAATCTGCGCGAAGAGTTCGGCCCGGTGGATGGCGTTGGCCCCGATGTCGGCGATGGCAGCCAGAATACGCACCTCGTGCTCCGAGACCGGCATCCTCCTGATAATCCACAGAGCGCCGAGAGTCCTTTCGGGGACTTTTAGCGGCACACAGGCGACGGCGCGATACTCGTCGATCAGATCGGGCAGAGCAAAGCGCGGTTCGTTTGCAATGTTGTCGTGTACATAAGCCTGGCCCGTCTCGATCACCAGCCCGCTGATCCCCACACCCGGCGGAAATCGAGCGCCAAGCGGGACGTCCGGTCTACCCAGCAGCGCTTCGAGGACCGTCTCGCCGGTGACGGGATCCCGCCAGGCCAGTGAGGCCCGGGGCGCATTCAGCAAATTGGCTGCCTGTTCCAGAATGATGGGCACCATTTCGGCGCGGCTCGATGCAGAACGCAGGGCCGTGGCGATGGCGGCGATGGCGTTGTGCTCGCGTTCCAACTGGACGCGTTGGGTGACGTCGACGAACGCGCCCCGTGTACTAATGACAGCGCCGTGGGCATCGGTCTCGGGAACAGCCCGCAGCAGGACATCCAGCACGCGGCCATCCCGGGCCAGCAGTTGGCGCTCATGATCACCAAAAATACCCGCCAGCGCCTGGTCGTAACCGCCCTGTCCCAGTTTCCGCCGCGAGTCTGGCGTGTAAAAATCGGCCAGGGGTCGCCCAATGACCTCGGCCTGGGGATAGCCGACTGCATCCAGAAAGGTCTGATTGCACTCAGCGATGATTGGCGCGCCTGCCACATAGTGAGCAATCACATACATCACAGGCGCTGTCTGAAAGAGATCCCGGTAGCGTACTTCGGCCTGGCGCAGCGCCATCTCTGCCTGCTTGTGTAGCGTAATATCCCGGGCCGCGCCCAGGATGCGCACCACACGCTTCTGCTCGGCGTCCCATACCGGGCGGGTAACATCCAACAGCCAGCGCACTTCCCCGTTACGGTGGACGATGCGAAACTCGCTCACGTCGGTCTGATTCGCCAGGACCCGTTGTGTGTGCTGCTGCATCACCGGTCTGTCCTCCGGGTAAACCAGTCTACGCCAGCCGCCCGCGGCGTCCATCTCGGCGGTCGTGTAGCCGGTGATGCTGGCAAAGGCTTCGGTCACCCATTCCCGGATGAATTTTTTGTTCTCATCGATGCGGAAGGCATAGGCGTAATCACTGGTCAGCCCAGAGATGAGCCGGTAGCGCTCCTCCGAACGCTGTACGCTCTCGAAGAGGCGGATGCGCTCCAACGCCTGGGCGGTCTGGCTGGCGATGAGGGAGAGCAGACGCACCTCATCGGCGCTGAACTCACGACGGACTTTGCTGTGGGCGCAGAGAGTGCCCAATACACCGCTCTCGCCGGCCAGGGGGGCAGCCAGGCTGCTGACGATTCCCTGCCTGGCCAGTTCTGCCGGGCAGGGAAAGGGCTGCCCACTCTGCACATCGGTCTGCTGCACTGTCGCGCCGTTGCGAAAGACATAGCCCTCCCGCGAGAGCGCTATCTCCACTTGATAGCGTCCAATCATCTCGACTCCCCAACCGATACCGCTGGTCAGGACCAGATGAGTCCGCTCGCTATTGGGGATCATCACCGAAACCAGATCCACCTGCAAGACCCGTTGCACCGTCTGCGCCGCCGCATCCATTACTGCTTGTGGCTCTGTCAAATCCACCAGCGTCCACGAAAAATGCAGTAAAATCTCCTGCTCCTCCACCCGTTGGGCTTTGACCTGCGCGTGCAGATGGGCCATTTCCAATGACGCCGCCACCTGGGACGCGAAAATCGAGAACACAGGAACGCTCTCCTCATCGATATCAGGACCCCAAATATTCAACACACCAACGACTTCTTCTTCGATCACCAGAGGAAGATAGACGGCCGGTGCAGGCGATGGACGCCCCAGCAACTGTGCGGCGCGGATTATTGCCCATTCGGGAGCCCAGCTAATAACCCTTTTCACTACAGCCAGTTGATCCTTCACAAAGAGCGCTTGTTTTTGCGTGAACAGCCAGTCATAGTGGAGAATCAGCTGCTTGGGCACAGGCAGGCCAATCAATTTTGTGTGCAGCAAATTCTCGGCCAATGCCAACAAATGGGTTTTGATGGAGTGATAGCGTACGACCAATCGCTCCTCTGCCGGTTCCCATAGCATTACCAGAAAATTCAGAGTCAGCTTCTCCAATTCAACGGCCATCATTGCCATAATCTGTTCCGGATCAGGCGTGCGCTCAAGACGCGCAGCCACATGACTCAAGGCCGCGATCAGTTGGTTGGAACGGGTCAAAGCCTCTGTGCGCTGCTGCTCTGCCGCGTACAGGCGCGCCCGTTCCAGGGCCACGGCCAACTGCTGGCCCACAGCCGACAACAGAGCCAATTCTTCCGCCGAGTGCATTTCCTGCCCCGGGGCCCGGGCCAGATTCAGCACACCCAGCCAGCGCTGGCCGTGAAAGATGGGCACGCTGGCGTGGGTTGCCAACCCGCCGGTGTCGCCCTGGGCCTCGCGCAGCCGCTGGCAGTGGATGATATTCACCGATTGGCCCATCTCGCCGCTCAACAGAAGCCGCTGGCACTCGCACAGGGTCGTGCGCCGGCGGATGTCCAGATTCAACGCTGGCGGCAATCCTCTGGCCGCCACCTGACGCATGGAGCCGTCATCGGCTGTCATATAAATCCAACCGGCCCGGCAACCGAAAGCTGTCATAATCTCGGCCAGCGCCTGCTCCAGAGTCTCCTGCCAGCTCACGGCGCGGTTCAGCGCCTCGGCCACCTTGCGCAGCAGGTTGGCTTCCAGGGCGCGGGCTTCGGCCACCCGGCCTTGTTCCTCCGCGGCAAGAGTGCGCGCATTGACCCGTTCTTCCAACTCAGCCGTCAGCGCTGAGAATCGCTGCGCTGTCTGCTCCGCTTCCGCTTCCAGGGCGTAAATCTTTTTCCTGGCCTCTGGCAGTTCCAACTCGATTTCTGTTTTATCCATTTTTCCCCGGCTTTCTGTAGTGGTCAGTGACATCGTGAAAAGAAAGTGGGACGCAGATTCACGCGGATATACGCTGATCCAGAGGAAAAAATCTGCGTTCATCTGCGTAAATCTGCGTCCAAAATTTCA
>JACQGT010000385.1 GCA_016199425.1 Chloroflexota bacterium | reverse complement strand
GGCGCAGCAAGCAGCGCCCCTACAATGCCCTCTACTAGCTCGATATACCCGAAGGAGTTGCCCTCTTGCGCCACGCCATCCCCGTTGAAGAACTCGGCCCCCAGGCCCACGCCATGGCCCAGGCTGTGGCCGCCTGCGTCCACTGCGGTTTCTGCCTGCCCGCCTGCCCCACTTACCTGACGCTGGGTGAGGAGATGGATTCCCCGCGCGGGCGCATTCTGCTGATGAAAGGGGTGTTGGAAGGGGAGTTGAAGCTGGAGGACGCCCTGCCCTACGTGGACCGCTGCCTGGGTTGCCTGGGCTGCGTCACCGCCTGCCCCTCCGGCGTGGAGTACGGTGAACTGCTGGCTCCCTTCCGCGCCCAAGCCGAGGAGCAACGCAGCCGCCCCCTGCTGGAGCGCATCACCCGGCTGATGGCGAACCAGACATTGCCCTATCCGGGCCGCTTCCGAGCCGCGGCCACACTGGGCAAACTCGCCCGCCCGCTGCAGGGGTTACTCCCCAGCCCGATGCGTACAATGCTCAGTTTGCTGCCGGAGAAGATGCCCGCCAGCCAGCCTCTGCCGTCGCTTATCCCCGCCCAGGGGACGCGGCGGGCGCGGGTGGCGCTGCTGGCGGGCTGTGTGCAGCAGGTACTGGCCCCGGAGATCAACTGGGCGACCGTGCGCGTGCTGGCGCGCAACGGTGTGGAAGTAGTCATCCCCGCGGGACAGGGCTGCTGCGGCGCGCTCTCTATGCACAACGGCGAGGCCGGCCAGGCCCGCTCCCTGGCCCGGCGCAATCTGGACATCTTCCAGCCGGACGCTGTGGACGCTATCATCACCAATGCGGCCGGCTGCGGATCGGGGATGCACGAGTATCCCTTGCTCTTTGCGGGCAGCGAGGACGAGGAACGGGCGAGGAAGTTTGCCGCAAAGGTGCAGGATGTGAGCGTCTTTTTGGACAAACTGGGCATGGAAGCGCCCCCACCCCTGGCCGCGCCTCTCAAAGTGGCCTATCACGACGCTTGCCATCTGGCCCACGCCCAGGGCGTGCGCGATGCGCCCCGCCGCCTGCTGAACGCCATTCCCGGCGCCACCCTCGTTCCCATCGCCGAAGGGGAAATCTGCTGCGGCTCCGCTGGAACCTACAACATCGAACAGCCGGAACTGGCACAGCAATTGGGCCAGCGCAAAGCCAATTCCGTGGCCGCAACCGGGGCCGATCTGCTCGTCACCGGCAACATCGGCTGCATGACCCAAATCAGCAACCACTTGGGCCGCTTAGGAAACCCCCTGCCGGTCCTGCACACAATCCAACTGCTCGACCGGGCGTATAGCGGGGATTGGCGAACAGCGACTGGGGACTGGCGAACGGCGACTTTCGATCCCCAATCGCCGTTCGCTAATCCCCAATCGCTAAAATCGCCTGCATCGTCGCCAGGGCCTCGGCCAGCCGGTCCCGGAAGCAGGGGCGCAGTTCCAGGATGAGAATCCCCGTGTAGTCGGGCGGTTGGCCCAGGGCGTCGGCCAGGGGAATCGCGCCCCAGTTACTTCAGGCAAATCTTATTCGGCAGCCACCGCAAAGTAGACCACCTGGCCTGCTTCGGCGTCAGCTTCCACAGTCACAGTCGCGCTGGTCTCGCCGCCCAGCGTATAGCCGGGAACGTCTTGCAAAGAAACGGTGTACTCACCTACGGCCAAAGCCTCGAAGAGAGCGCCACTCTCCGCGCTGTCCAGGCTCACAGCCTCACCCTCGGCAGGGGTCAGCGTGACCGTCGCGCCCACCAGAGCGGCCTCGCCGTCGTCCAGCGCGCCGTCGCCGTTGGCATCCACAAAGAGGATGACCTGCACGGCATCCGCGGCCAAGTCGGTGTGAACGGCTACCGCCGATGTAACCGCCGCGGCAATCATCTTTGGCTCAGACGCAGCGGCTTCCGTAACGGGCGCTGCGGGTGCTTGGACAGCCGGGGCTTCTGCCCCGCTTGCCGCTTCAAGCGGGGCGGCAACTGCGCCCATTTCGCTGAGAGCAGAGGCTAACGCAGCGGTGAAGGTGTCGAAGTTCTTGCGGGTCACATCCAGCGCGGCCACAGATTCATCCAGGCCGTCCATGCGCACGCCCTGCGCGGCCATTGCCGTGTCCAGGGAACCCAGACTGGCGTCCAGATCGGTCAGGCTGGTCTGCAATTGGCTGATGACGCCCGCTTCGCCTTCCAGCGCGGCCAGGCGGGTAGCAACCGTCTCCACATTCTGGTTCACCGCGCCCACATTCTCATCCACCCGGGTCAGGCTGGCCTCGATGGCCGCCAGTCTGGCCGGGTTGGTGAAGCGCAGAGTTCCGCCATTCAAAATGTAGAGAACGAGCAGCGTCGCCAGGACGCCGATAATCGCTCCGCTGATGGCGGAAATGTAGGCTTCCAACGATTCATCAGCCTCTTTGACGCTGTATTCCAGCTTCGGTGGCTTTTCCACTTGGGCCTCCGTGTGATCGGCAATGGGGGCTTGTTTCATCGTCAGGTGTTCTTGTTGTACGCTCATGATTCTCCTTATTTTCTATTGCAGACGAACCCACCTGTGGTGGGAGCTAACTCTACCCTATAGTACCATAGCCGCTATCGGTTGTCCGAAAAAACCGTCTCCACGTCTAGTAGGATATACCCAAATTTTCTTGCAAAGCAGATGACTGCTCGCCCAGAGATTGTGCCAGGGGCTGTCAGTTGGCAACAGGAGAACCATCCCGCTCTCTTTCGTGAATTTTATCACATCCTTTGCGTGTCTATCATAGCGGGTAGCGAAGATGCGCGTCAAGTCAACTGGACTACGGTTTGTATACGTTTCTTCTGCTTTCATCCTCCCCGTTTGGCGGGTTGTACTTCAAGTTAGGGGCGAAGGCGTCTGATTCCCGGAATCGCGTACTTGGCCGGAAAGTTTGCCGGGAGAGGGGCGGGGGCTATAATGAATGGAACAGTGAACGCAAGAGCAACAGATGGCGAACTATGACAGAAAAGCAGACGCAGGCCGAATCGGTGGTAGACTTTCTACTTTCGGCGCATGCGGCAGATGCCCTGGCGATGCTGGCCCAACGGGAGTTGGCAAGCCACAATCATCTGTCCCTATTGACTGAATTGCGCGCCACCCATACAGCGGAACAGGCCGCCGGTCTGTTGACCCTGGCGACAACGCGGCAACGAGCCGTTGCCAAGTTTCCCGACGCGGCCCGTCTCTTTTTTACGCCAGAAGCGTTGGAGCAGGCCACGGCCTGGCCGATTGCCCAACACCGGGCCGTCCATTTGCACAGCCACGCACCCCCTGGCCCAGTCCTGGATTTGGGCTGCGGCATCGGGGGAGATACCCTGGCCCTGGCCCGCCAGCGTCCGGTCATCGCCTATGAGACCGACCCGGTGCGGCTGCGTTTTGCCCAGGCCAACGCGGCCGCGCTGGGATTGAGCGGGCAGGTCGAATTTCGTCTGGCCGACTGGACCGATGAACTGGCCGCAGACAGACTGCCCCCCGCCGGGGCAGCCTTTGCCGACCCGGCCCGGCGGGCCGAGGGGCGACGCCTCTTTGGCCTGGAACAGATGATTCCGCCGCTCTCGCTTCTGTTGCGCTTGCAGGCGCGCATCCCCGCGCTGGGGGTGAAGGTAGCGCCCGGCGTGGCCGACGACGAGATTCCGCCCGGCTGCGGGGTGGAGTTTATCAGCCACGAACGGACGTGCAAAGAGGCTGTGCTCTGGTTCGGGTCCCTGGCGGATGGGGGCGTGCGTCGAGCGTCGGTTTACGACGAGGCTGGCTGGCACACAATTGACGCGTCTCTGGTTGCGCCGCCGGTCGGTGAACTGGCCGTCGGCCACTATCTCCACGAGCCAGACCCGGCGGTGATCCGGGCCGGTCCCTTTGCCGAACTGTGTGAGATGCTGGACGCGCATCTCTTCGACCCGCAGATTGCCTATCTGGTGCGGCCGCGCAGGGGCGCGGGGAGTGGGGCAACGCCCTTTGTGCAGAGCTTTCTGATCGAGGAGATTCACCCTTTCAGCCTGAAAACCCTGAATCGGCGCTTGCAGGCGCTGGGTATCGGTCAGGTGGAGTTGAAGCGCCGGGGGCCGCCCATCGAGCCGGAGTCCCTGCGCCCCCGGCTGAAGCTGGTGGACGGCGGGCGGCCCGGTGTGGCGATTCTCACCCGGCGGGGGGAGGAGCGGCTGCTGCTGATGGCGCGGCGCGTTTGAAGAAAGTGAACAGTAATCAGTAATCAGTAAGGGGCGTGCTGATTACTGTTCACTGACCACAGGTGGAAGATCGTGCAATGAATAATGCCACAACCCCGATCACCGAAACCGACCTGATCCCCCTGGCCCGCTCTATGGGCGAGGCGCTGGCAAAGGCCGGGCTACTGGCCGCCACTGCGGAAAGCTGCACGGGCGGGCTGGTCGGCCATCTGATCACCGAAATCCCCGGCTCGTCGGTCTGGTTTGTCGGCTGTGCGGGGGTCTATAGCAACGCAGCCAAAGAGCGGCTGCTGGGTGTGCAGCACGCGATGCTGCTGGCCTACGGCGCGGTGAGCGCAGAGGTGGCCCAGCAGATGGCCCAGGGTGCGCTGCCCCTCTACGGCGCGGATGTGGCCGTCGCCATCACCGGCATTGCGGGACCGGGGGGCGGTACAGCCGAGAAGCCGTCCGGGCTGGTCCATCTGCACCTGAGCGCCACCGACGGCACAGAACGGGCCGAGCGGGTGGTTTGGACTTCGGATCGCCGGGGCAACAAACTGCTCAGCGCGCAGTTGGCGTTGCAAATGCTGTTAGAGTTTGGAGTTTTGAGTTAGGAGTTCAGAGTTAGGAGTTGGGGGGCGTGGCGTCACCTGCCACTTGCAACTTTAGGAATTGGAGAATCTGAGTGACAACCCAAGTACTTGTCGAAGAAGCCGTGCGCGTGCTGGTGCGGGTGATGCCGTCCGGATCGGTGCGGCCTACCTCTTTTGTCTGGCGCGACCAGACCCGTTATGTGTCGGACGTGGGCCGCCAGTGGGAAGAACGGGTGGGAGGCAAAAGTCTGCGCTGCTTTCTGATCAAAGCGGTGGACAATACCCAGTACGAGCTGCGCTGGGACCCGGCCGCGGATCAGTGGTCGCTACACCGGGCCTGGCTCAACAATCTGGTGTAGAGAAACAAAGAAGGGGACGCGGATTTGCATGATTTGGATTGATCTACGCTGAATAACTTTATCCGCGATCTGGCCGCAGAGACCAGTGGCCAACTGTTGGCTATTAGGGGATAAAAAATGAAATCAACCCGTAAACAAGGACCAGAGTACTATCAAGCATTACGGCGTTTGCCCGCGCTCAAGCTGAAGATGGCAACAGGCACCGATTTCTCCGCCATCTACCACTTCTTCTTCGAACACTTTGGGGAGAACCCTGCATTCATGACAATGGGGGAACAGACCCGCCATCCCCTGCTCGAGCAAACCCTGGCCCACATAGCCCGCTCCGTGTTCAAGACTGATCTCTCCCTGCCCAGCCATGTCAGGCTCATTCACCTGCCGGATCAACACTTTATACACGGCACTTGCCTGTTCCCAAAGCTGCTGGCCACCTTCTTCTACTTTGAGGACCTGGATGCGGGTATGGCCGCGTTTGTATCTTCCTCGTTCTCCGGAGAAACGGAGGTGGCGCGCTTCTCGGTCAAGCAACTGGGAAAACCATCACCCGTTTCCACGAATTAAAACGCTACCCAACGCAGATGGCTGCGGCCGCAACCGCTACGGCCAGATTCTCCTGCAAGTATGGGCGCTCTTGCAGGAACGCAGGCCTACCAGCAAAAACGGTTAACCGCCTCTGGGCAGGCAAAAGGGGAGGTTGGGTGATGGAAAAGGGCGTTCTCTTTCTACGCGGTCTGCTTGTCGGTCTGGCCATTGCGGCCCCCATCGGCCCTATCGGTGTGCTCTGCATCCAGCGCACGTTGGCGGAAGGCGTCGTGCGGGGGATGGTCACCGGTTTTGGCTCGGCCACCGCCCACGGCCTCTACGCCGCCATCGCCGGTTTTGGCGTTGTGTTCATCGGCGGCTCTTTGTCCCACGGGCAGGTGGTCTTGCGCCTGATAGGGGGCGGCTATCTGGCCTGGCTGGCCCTGCGCATCGTTCGCAGCGAACCTGCTGTGCCGGGTGCAATGCGAAAGGGGCGGGGGCTGCTTGCTACCTACTTTTCCAGTTTCCTTGTGGACATCACCAGCCCAGGCACTCTTGTGCTCTTCGCCGCCATCTTCGCCGGTCTGGGCACAACCAGTGCGGCCGGGAGTGCCGGCTCGACTGCCTTCCTGGTTCTGGGCGTCCTGGTTGGCTCTGGGCTGTGGTGGGTGCTGTTGAGCAATGGGGTCTACCTGTTGCGCTCCCGTTTGAACCAGACGTGGCTGCGCTGGGTCAACCGCCTGTCGGCCCTAATCCTTTTGGGTTTTGCCGCCTTTGTGCTTTCGGGTCTGCGCTGACGCCCAACGTGGAGCAAAAACGAGATGATCAACGAAGAACGGCTGGACGAAGCTATAGGGCAAGATGCGTACCGAGGATTATCTGGCTCTGCAGGAAGAACTGGACGATCTGCGCGC
>JACQGT010000392.1 GCA_016199425.1 Chloroflexota bacterium | reverse complement strand
TGATTCAGGGCGGTGAAGTTGTCAATCCCGGCGGCCAGAGCGGACGGCTGGACGTGGGCATCCGGCGCAACCGGGTGGTTGCCATCGAGACGAACATCCCCGCCGAGAGCGCGGCCCGGGTGGTGAATGCCAGCGGCCAGATCGTCACCCCCGGCCTGATAGACCTGCACACCCACGTCTACCACAACGTCACCTTTTGGGGCATTCACGCCGACCCGGTGGCCGCGCGCAGCGGCGTGACCACCTGGCTGGACGTGGGTTCTGCCGGCGCGTTCAATGTGCTGGGCTTCCGGGAATGGGTGGCGCAGCCCTCCACCGCCCGTCTCTACGCCCTGCTCAACATCTCCTCCATCGGCCTGACCGCCATGACCTGGGAACTGGCAAACATCGGCTACTGCGATGTGGACCTCTGCGTAAAGCTGATCGAGCAGAACCCGGAGCTGCTGCTGGGCGTGAAAGCGCGCATCGACCGCAATACCACCAGCGGTCAGGGGCTGGAACCCCTGCGCCGGGCACGGCAAGCCGCGGATCGAGTGCAACGCCCGCTGATGGTCCACATCGGCGGCGGCCCGCCCACCATCGGCGAAGTGCTCGATCTGATGCGCCCCGGCGACATCCTGACCCACTGCTTCACCGGCCACGACATGCGCATCATCGACGATACGGGCGCGTTGCTGGACGCGGCCAAACGGGCCTGGGATTCCGGCGTCATCCTGGACATCGGCCACGGCGCAGGCTCTTTTTCTTTTGAGACCGCAGAAAAGATGATCGGCGCAGGCCACAAACCGGATGTCATCTCCACCGACATTCACCAGATGAGCATCCACGGCCCCCTTTACGATATGCCCACCTGCCTGAGCAAATTCCTGGCTCTGGGCATGAGCCTGGAGGATGTGATCCGCGCCGCCACTGTGCGCGCGGCGGAGGCGATGGGTATGGGCGATGAGATCGGCACCCTGCGGGTGGGCGCACTGGCCGATGTGGCCCTCTTCCGCCTTGTGGAGGGCGACTTCCCCTTCTACGACGTACACATGAACCAGCGCAACGGCAAGCAGTTGCTGCGCAATACGATGACAATCGTCAACGGACGGGAGCTGCTCCGCACCTGCGACGGGCCGACCGCACCCTGGATCGAACTGAGCGAGAGCCAGCGCAATCTGGCCGAATGGGGTCATGCGCCGGAGAAGTTGGCCGTGACCCACTGCTGTTAGCAGGGAGATGGCGACCAGAGAACGGCAATCGGCGAACGGGAAGATAGTCCCCAGTCGCCGATTGCCAGTCCCCAGTCACCGATTGCCAGTCCCCAGTCGCCGATTGCCAGTCCCCAGTCGCTGATCGCTAATCGCCAGTCGCCTCTTCCACCAGCCGCCGCTCCTCCCCTTCCCCGTGAATTTCCCCGTCCAGCAGGGCGGCGCGCAGACGGCGCAGGATGTGGCCGAAAGCGGGGCCGGGACGAATGCCCAGCGCCCGCAGATCGTTGCCGGTGAGGGTCGGGCGGATCTGCTGCCATTCCTCCTGAAAACGACGCAGATGAGCGTCGATGGCTGGGTCATTCTCTGCCAGGCCAAAGAGCAGACGGGCGGCCAGGGGCGAATGGTCCAAAATTTCCACAACCCGGCTGGGACGCAGCCCGGCGTCGGCCAGTTCGTCCCGATAAGCCCTCAGATGGACCAGCCGCAGCATCAGCCGGGTTGTCTCGCCCCGCAGTTTGAGGGTTTCGCTCAACGCACCGATGACGCCGGACGCGGCTTCCTCGTCCTCGTCCACCTCTTCCCCCGGCAGAATCGGGTAGACCAGCAGCCCCCAATAGAGCCGCTCGATCACCTCGCCTGCTTCGGTCAGCGACGGATTGCCCGCGGCCAACCGGGCGCGCAGGGCCGCGCACTGCTCCGCCAGGTCCGCCGTCGTCGCCAGTTGGGGGTGGATGGCCGCCAGCACGCCCAGCTCGTCCAGCCGGTAGAGCGCTTTTTCCGGGGTCTCCTCCTGAAAAATCCGGTCCAGTTCGTGGCGGATGCGGGCAGGCGTCACCCGGTCCACCAGCGGAACTGCGTCGATGAGCAGTTCCAGTGTGCGCGCCTCGATGCGAAAATCAAAGCGCTGCTCGTAGCGCACGGCGCGCAGAATGCGCGTCGGATCGTCCACAAAGCTCAGACTGTGCAGGGCGCGGATCAGCCCCTGGCGCAGATCGGTCAATCCGCCGTAGAAGTCGAGCAGATCGCCCCAGCGGTCCGGCGTTAGCACAATTGCCAGGGTGTTGATGGTGAAATCCCGCCGGTGCAGGTCCAGTTTGATGCTGCCCTGCTCCACCGTAGGCAGAACAGTCGGCTCGGTGTAAAACTCCGTGCGCGCCGTCACCAGGTCCAGATGGGCGGGCAGGCTGCCTTCTTCCGCCAGCAGGTCGGCGCAGGTAATCGGATGGGCTGCCTCGTCCAACAGCCATTTGGCCGTGCCAAAACGGCGATGGGTGACGATGCGCCCGCCGCAACGAGCCTGCATCGCTTCCAGCAGAGCGATGGCGTCTCCCTCCACTACAATATCCATATCAGGCACATCCATATCGGGTCCGTTTGCCCCGTTGCGGATGCGCCCCAGGAGCAGGTCTCGGGCGAAGCCGCCCACCACATAGACCGCGTGGCCGAACTCCGTCGCCATCTCCCCGGCCAGACGCAGCAGCCGGTGTTGCATGGGCGAGAGACGTTCGGCCAGTTGGCGGCTCACATCGGGCAGGGAGTCGCTCCGCTCCCTCTCCTTGCCCCACAGTTTGATCAGATCCGTGCGGGTGACAATACCGATAATGCGACCCGCGCCATCCACCACGGGAATCTGTCCCCAACCGCTCTCAATCATCCGCCGGTGCAACTCGGCCACAGGCGCATCCGGTCCAATTGTCACCGCGCCGGCGCGCATGAGCATCTCGACTGTGCGCCGTTCCAGGCCGTGATCGATGGCCCGGTCTGCATCCCGGCGCAGAAGAATGCCCAGCAGCTCTTCGCCGTCGGGCCGGGCGCGCACAACGGGAAAACCCTCGTGGCCGTAGCGGCGCATGAGTTTGGCCGCCTCGCCCACAGGGAGGTCCGGCGGCAGGGTTTGGGGGCGACCGCGGCTCATCATCTGCTCCACTGTCAGCGGCGGGCGCACAGAGACGCCGGCCATCTCCAGGATTTTGGCGCGCACATCGGAGAGGTTGCCCCCTCGGATGAGCGCGGCCGCGGCCCGGTTGTGTCCACCCCCGCCTAGGGCAGCAGCAATCGCTCCCACGTCCACCCCGTCGCTGCGGCTGCGCGCCACCATCTGCACCTGGTCGCCCAAATCTACAACCACAAAGACCGCGTCCGCCTCGTAGAGGTCGCGCAGTTTGTGGGCCAGCGCGCTCACTTCGTCGGAAAAATTGGGGGCGCTGGCTGTGGCGATAACCAGCGTCTGGCCGGCCACCTGCACGTGTTCGGCGTTGGCGATCAGATTGTCGCCCAGGCTCTGTTGGGCGGGGCTGAGCGGGTAGTGGGTGAAGCGGTGGATCACCTCTACATTCGCTCCTTCCTCCAATAGCCAGGCCACACAGCGGGCGTCCCGGTGGGTGGTGGACTTGTAAAGCAGCCCGCCCGTGTCCTCGTAGATGCCCAAAGCCAGGAGCGTGGCCTGGAGCGGCGTCACATCCGCGCCCTGCACCAGCAGCTTTTCCACCAACAGCGTCGTGTTGGCCCCCGTGGAAAAGGGGCCTAACGCGCCATCCCACCAGCGCCAGCCCGCGGGCAGGGGGTCGGTGTAGGTGTGGTGGTCGATGAGCAGAAACTCCGTCGCTTCGTCCATCCCCTTCACTGCGTTGAAGGTGCGGGTGTCCACCAGAATGGCCTGCTCCACGTGGCCTTTGGGCATTCGAGCGGGTTCGATGAGGGGCAATGACGAGCGGTAGAGCGCCAGAAACGCCTGTCCGTTGCGGTTGATCGTCCGGGGCAGAACGGGAATCGCACCGGGAAAGAGCAGCGCCGCGCCGAGGAGTGAAGCCAGGGCGTCGAAATCTGCGTGTTCGTGGGTCAGGATAACGGTGTAGTTTGGCATGAAAGCAGCAAGACAAGAAAATGGGACGCGGATTTGCAGGATTGCCAGGATCTAGAGTGGCGTAAATTATGCACTGATTGCATGGCTGATTATAGCAGATGTTGGGGTCTTTTTCTACGAGGCAAATTCGTGGGGTCTACTTCAGATTGGGGGCACAATTGCTCCCCGCCGGTCCGTGACCGGCGGCGGTCGGGTCACGGACCCGACCGGAGCACCCCCAAACCAAATCGTCACTGGCGACTGATGGACGGATGATACCCCGGCACATACCCCGCGGCGAAGATAGCAGAAATCGAAGGTGGCGTGAGGAGTCTGAGCGGAGCGTCGTCTGTTAGGTGAATCGGTGGAGAATAGCCAGCGGGCGTCCACGGCCAGAACAGGCCAGCAAAGAAAAGGAGCGGGGAACCGTCGCCTACAACGACAAATACACCGTCTGCCAAATCAGCCAGACGCGTGGGATAAGTGGCTTTGCCCCCCTTCGCGTCCAGCCGCTCCGCGTGCAGATGGGCATCCATCTCGTCTGCGCTGGGCAGAGCGCCCCGGCTGGGGAGACCCGCGACCACCCACGCCCGGCGGAAGGCGTTGTAATCGTCCCGGCGACATTCGGCGCAGGGCCGGTGGCCCGCGGCCAGGCTGGTCACTTCGTCCAGAAAGAAGAGTTCCGTGTAGCGCCCCGGCGTCATCACTGCGCGTTTGCGCCCGCGGAAATCTAGCAGACAGGCGATCCAGCGCTTGCCCACAAAGTCCCGGCGAATCTCGCCCCGTTCGTCGTGCAGACAGCCCCGGTTGCCCATCAGCGTGCCCCGCTCCGGGGTGGCGATGAGTTGGGAATAGGGGGTGACGCGGTTTTGGTAGGGCATTTTGTCCCTTACACCCCACTGAACGCCGAAAAGCCCCCGTCCACCGGCACGACGACACCCGTGACGAAGCGGGCCGCATCACCCGCCAGCCAGACCGCCGCGCCGATTAGTTCCTCCGGCTCGCCAAAGCGACCCATAGGCGTGTGTTGTACAATTGTCTGCCCCCGGGGGCTGGGCGTGCCGTCCGGGTTGAGGAGGAAGCCCCGGTTCTGATCCCCGATGAAGAAGCCCGGCGCGATGGCGTTGATCCGCAGCCCTGCGCCGTATTTCTGGGCGAAGTCCACGGCCAGCCAGCGGGTGAGGATGTCGACGGCCGATTTGGCCGCGCTGTAGCCCAGCACACGGGTCAGGGCGCGTTGGGAGGCCATGGACGAAATGTTGATGATCGAACCGATCTTCTGCTCTGCCATCACTTCGCCAAATGCCTGGGTGGGCAGGAGCGTGCCGCCGAAGTTGAGCGCCATCACCTGGTCCACCGCAGACGGGGGCATATTGAAAAAGGTGACGTCGCCCACAATCGTCGAGCCGGGGATGTTGCCCCCCGCGGCGTTGACCAGCACATCCACCCGGCCCCACTTGTCCATCACCGTCTGGCGCGCCGCCAGCAATTGCTCTTTGTCCAGCACATCCGCGGGCAGGCCGATGGCTGTGCCCCCCGCGGCCACAATCTCCGCGGCCACGCTGTCCGCCACTTCGGCCCGGCGGCCCAGAATGCCCACATTTGCTCCGGCTGCGGCCAGGCCGCGGGCAATGGCCCCGCCCAGCACGCCCGTGCCGCCGGTGACGACAGCGACTTTGCCTTCCAGAGAAAAGAGAGATTGGATATTCACGAAATGCTCCTGTTGGATGATGGGATGATGCGATGAGTTCAAAGAAATGGGAGGACGCAGATTTTTCTGATTTGGATTGATCAGCGCTGATTCTGTCTGCCCTGCCCTGAAAAAAGGACACGGATTTACACGGATTGTCAGGATTTGCACGGATTCAATC
>JACQGT010000391.1 GCA_016199425.1 Chloroflexota bacterium | reverse complement strand
CAGGATCAAACTCTCCGTAAATTACCAAACTCTCATAGAAAACCGTTCTCAGCCCACAGGCTTCCTCCAGTCTCCCATCAGAAATCCTTCAACAAAAATCTGTCTCTCCGACAGACTCAGTTCCTTACTCTCTTTTGGCGTCATCCACAAAAACCAGCCAGACCGCTCCGCAAAGCAATCCCCACTGCCAGTCTCGTAGACAACTGCTGGCTTCTTATCTTACCACTCTTCAGTTGTTAATGTGCCACTATTTACTGCCTCTTGCACCCCCAGTCACTCCAATCGACCCTAGAGCACAAGTCCTAACTTTACCACCACCCCACTCTTCCTGTCAAATCCGCCATACTCTGTTTTCACCGTCTTCCGCAGCCACATTCACTTCCCGCCGCCGCTTCCAACTCCTTACAAAACCCGACACATTTACCCACTCATTCCAGGGCGCAATCACTTACTCTATCACATCCACCCCCCTTCCCACAAATCTCACAACCCTCTGAGATTTCTCAACTTCCAGAAGATATATCCGTGGATACGAGTACCGAGCAGCGATTACTCAAACGATAATGTGCTTCCGCCTCAATCAATACCACCGACCAAAGACGGACGTATATCGTACTCCATCTCGCCACAGATGGCAAATTGGGAAAACGCTGTTTGATACGCACTTCTGTTTTACTCCTGTAGCAACGCTTGAACCCGCGCAAAGATTGATGGTTTTGGCCTTTTTGGGTATAGTAGACAAAGGAAACGACAAGTATCAAACAACCGATCTCTTGACCGATCTCTTGGCGGTGATAGAGCAATGAGCGAACAACCGAAAACAATCATTGTAGTAGATGACGAGCCACGTATGGTGCGCTTTATCAAAATGAATTTGGATCTGGAAGGGTATAGAGCACTGGAAGCCAATGATGGCTTTCAAGCACTCGAAAAAATCCGGGAATTTCACCCCGCGCTAGTGCTGTTGGATGTGGAGATGCCAGGGCTGGATGGCTTTGAGACGCTCAAACGGCTGCGGGAGATCAGCGACACGCCCGTGATTATGCTGACTGTGCGTTCGGATGAAGAAGATCGCATCAAAGGCTTGGACTTGGGCGCGGATGATTATGTGACGAAACCATTCAGCCCACGGGAACTTTCCAGCCGTATCCGCGCGGTGCTGCGCCGCTTTGAACAGACGAATAGCCGGCCAGAAGATCAGATCGTCAAGATTGACGACCGCCTGCAAGTCGATCTGCAACGCAGAGATGTGATTGTCAATGGAGAACGGCTCAGTTTGCGCCCGACCGAATACCGGCTATTACAACAACTCATCGAAAACGCCGGCTGGGTGGTTCCCCATGAAGTGCTGCTCACCAAAGCCTGGGGACACGAATATAGCAACGACAATCATCTGCTGCGCCTATATATTACGTATCTGCGTAAGAAGATCGAGGAAGACCCTGGCTCGCCCCGCTATATCTTTACAGAACGGGGGCTGGGCTATCGTTTCATTGATTTCCGCGAGCAGATCGGCAAGCAGTGAGACTGGCGGAAATTCATAGGACTCGTCAAAGAATAACTGCTCACTGATATTCGGAGGGAAATAGACGATGGCAAACGAACAGCCACAAACAAGCGACAGCGCATCTTCTGGTGGAGGTGGCAAGCGCAACAACCGTCGTTATTTTCGCCGGCGGCGCAAAGGCCCCGCTTCCGGTGGGGAAGGGCAGACAGCGCCCAGCCAGGAGAAGGAGCAAAGCCGCCCACAGACCGATCCCAAGGCTCAGGGCAACCGTCCGCCGGAGCAGCGCAACGAGCAGCAGGAAAAGCGACGCAAACGACGGCGCTCCAGCAGCAACACCAATCGGCGCTCCTCGTCCAGCCGCCGTCAGCGGCGTGATGAACAGACCAGCTCTGCGCCGCCGCCAGTCGCACCGGAAACAGAACGCTATCGGGAACCGGTGGACGTATACGTTCACACCCACATCGTGCGCCCGGCCTATCGAGACGCGGGTGGCGACTATGTTTCCGAGACATCTTTCTTGCCTGGGCGACGCCCTTCCGAAGCCTCTATTCACATGGAACGGCTGGAAGATGACATCCGCAAGCAATTGGACGAGTACCTCAATCGCCCGGTCGTCCCCGTCAAAGTGATATTTGAGATGGGTGATGAGGGGTGGGATGATGAGGAAGGCGAGTAAAGATACGACCGAGTCTTCGGTAACCCATCGGGACGAACAAATGAAACGTGAAACGTGAGATCAGACGGCGTTGTCACGTTTTACGCATCACTATTTCGCTTTCCGTCTTACGTGTCTTACACAAAGGAACGGCAACGTGGCCCCAATCATTCAAATCCGAGAGATGGCCGAGCACATCGGCGCAGAAGTGACCCTGCAGGGCTGGCTCTATGCCAAAACGGACAAAGGACGCCTGCAATTTTTGCAGATGCGGGATGGCTCCGGTATCTGCCAGGCCGTTGTCTTCAAAAAGAATGTGAGCGAAGAGGAGTTTGCGGCAGCCAGAGATTTGACCCAAGAAAGCAGCCTGCGCGTGACGGGCAGCGTGCGCGCCGACGAGCGCGCACCCGGCGTCCCCGGCGGCTATGAACTGGACGTGACCGGCGTGGAAGTGGTCCAGATGGCCGAGGAATACCCTATCCAGCCCAAAGAACACGGGGTGGAATTTCTGATGAAGAACCGCCATCTATGGATTCGCTCCTCCCGCCAGTGGGCTGTGCTGCGGGTGCGGGCCACCGTCATCCGCGCCCTGCGCGATTGGCTGGACAGCCACGGCTTTCTCAATATGGACACGCCCATCCTCACCCCCGCGGCCGCGGAGGGGACGACGACCCTTTTCGAGATCGACTTCCACGGTGAACCGGCCTATCTGGCCCAGACCGGCCAGCTCTACAACGAAGCCAATATTTTCGCCTTTGGCAAAGTCTACTGCTTTGGCCCCACCTTCCGCGCCGAAAAGAGCAAGACCCGCCGCCATCTGCAAGAGTTCTGGATGCTGGAGCCGGAGATCGCTTTCTGCAATCTGGAGCAGTTGATGGAGATCGAGGAGGAGATGGTCAGCTACGTCATTCAGCGCTGCTTGACCGAAAACGCCGAGGAACTAAAGATACTGGAACGGGACACCACTTCGCTGCAGCGGGTAACGGCCCCCTTTCCCCGCATCCACTACGACGAGGCCGTGGCTATAGTCAACGCGGCCGCGACCGCGGGTGAACTGGTCCCCGGCTACGACGATCCGCTGCCGTCCATCCCCTGGGGCGACGATTTCGGCAGCCCCCACGAGACGTACATTGCGGCCCAGTTCGACAAGCCGGTTTTTGTTCACCACTACCCCACACAGGTAAAGGCCTTTTATATGGAACCGGAGCCGGGCCGGGCCGAGGTCTGCCGCAGCGTAGACCTGCTGGCGCCGGAAGGCTACGGGGAGATCACCGGCGGCAGCGAGCGTATGAGCGACCCGGAGAAGCTGATCGCGGCCATCCAGCATCACAAACTGCCCATGGAAGCCTACGAGTGGTATGTGGACCTGCGCAAGTACGGATCAGTCGTTCACAGCGGCTTTGGCCTGGGCGTGGAGCGTACCGTCGCCTGGATTTGCGGCATCGGCCATCTGCGCGAGGCGATTGCGTTTCCGCGGCTCTTGCAGTCTATGCGCCCCTAACGATAACAGGGTGAACTCACCTTGTCACCCTGTCACCCCCTCACCCAGTCATGTTTACGCTAACCGTCCTTCTCACCTCCTTCCTCCTCGCCCTAGCCCTCACCCCCCTCTCCGCCGCGCTGGGACATCGGTTGAGGCTGGTGGATCAGTCGGGTGGGCGGCGCAGTCACCGGGGCATCGTCCCCCGCACAGGCGGATTGGCCCTTTTCGGCGCGTTTACCCTGACGCTTCTGATCGTTCTGCTTCTGCCAGACCTGCTACCCGCTGATGTGGCGGCCCAGTGGCTGCCCCCCCGCAACGATCCCAACGAAGGCCGCCGTCTGCTGGCCCTGCTGGTGGGGAGCGTCTTCTGCGCGGTCGCCGGTCTACTGGATGATCGCTTCCGCTTCTCTGCCTTGCCCCAATACGCCATCCAAATCACCGCCGGACTCATCGCCATTGCCGGGCTGATCTTCATCAAGCACGTCAACAATCCTTTTGCGCCCGGCCTCTTCTTTGGACCAGAAGGTTTCCCCTGGTGGATCGTCGGCCCGCTGACGATCTTCTGGTTTATGGGGATGATGAATACCGTCAACTTTCTGGACGGGCTGAGCGGGCTGGCAACGGGCGTGACCGCACTTCTCTGCGCCATTCTGGCCGTGCATATGCTCTGGCGCGCCGAACCGCCCCAGGCCAGTGTGGCTGTCCTACCGGTTGCACTGTTGGGCGCGGCGCTGGGCTTTTTGCCCGCCAACTTCCGGGGGCGTATTTTTATGGGCAGTAGCGGCAGCTACTTTTTGGGTTTTGCCCTGGCCGCGTTGGGGATTATCGGCGGGGCGCGGCTGGCGACAGTGCTGCTCGTTCTCGGCCTGCCCGCGCTGGACGTGGCCTGGCTCATCTACAGCCGCTGGCGGCGGGGCGTCTCGCCAGGCCAGGGCGGGCGGGATCACCTCCACTTTCGCCTCCTGGACATCGGCCTGCGCGAGCGGACAATCGTTCTGGCCTATTGGCTCTTTTGCGCGGTCTTTGGCGCACTGACGCTTTTTCTCGACGACAGGCTGTATAAGCTGATTGCGTTGGCGGGGTTGGGGCTGGTGGGACTGGGGGTGCTGGTGTGGGCCGGGGTTCCCAGAGAAAGGAATTGACGTTCAGCAGCAGTCGCGGTATAGTTAGCCGAAAGCTACTTTTGTGTAATCGGAAAAGATTCATATCCATTTCGGCGTTGCTTTATGCCTTCTAAACGCATTGGCGGTTTCTTATGTTACTTCGTATCATACGATTGTGTCCAAGCCGCCGCATATTCATTTGGCAAAGGGTCGAGAACGCACTGCGCCTGGTGCCAAATTCTGGCTTGAATCTTTGACTCTCGCAGTTAATCGAGGGTTGCGGGCTACCGATTTGAAAGATGCAGAGCGTATTGTCACTGCGAATCGCGAGAACTTTCTGGAGATGTGGAATGACCATTGCAACGATTGAAGTCCAACCCCGTGTAGCTCACGTCATCTTTACGCGTGACAAATTGTCGGTGGAGATTGCGGACGGACGGATTGTTCTGATTCCGTTGGAATGGTATCCGCGCCTGCTTGACGTAACGGCTGCCGAACGCGCCGACTGGCGCGTGATGGAAGACAGCGACGGACGCGACATTATCTTTTGGGAACAGTTGGATGAGCTGATTCCGGCAATCGCGCTTTTGTCCGGTGTGCGAAGCCGGGAATCACAACGTTCCTTTGACCAGTGGCTTGCCGCGCGCCCGGCAGTTGTCCAACCCCAGGGAACACCTGTGAAAGGTCTTCGCAGACCGCTAAAGGTCGATCTATTGGCGGATGAATTTACAAAGAAGATGGAAGAGGCGGGCGTCACCCTTGAAGATTTGCTGGATGGGCTGGATGATGTGCGCGAAGAACTGTGGGCCGAGCGCAACCGATGACCCGCATCCTCGCCATCGAGACCAGTTGTGACGAGACCGCGGCCGCAGTTGTCGTGGATGGTCGCCGGGTGTTGAGCAACCGGGTGGCCAGCCAGATTGAGATGCACCGGCGCTTTGGCGGCGTCTTCCCGGAAGTTGCCAGCCGCCAGCACGTCCTCGCCATTCAGACCGTCATCCGGGACGCCCTGGCCGAGGCAGCGGTGGAGCGGGTGGCTGATCTGGACGCCATCGCCGTGACCCACGGGCCGGGGCTGGCGGGCAGTCTGCTCGTCGGCGTCAACGCGGCCAAAGGGCTGGCCTTTGCCGCTGGCCTGCCCCTGATTCCGGTCAACCATCTGGAAGGGCACGTCTACAGCAATTGGGTGGATATGCAGGGCAACCCCGGCGCGTCCGACGAATTCCCTGTGCTGGTGCTGATTGTCTCCGGGGGACATACGGAACTGGTGCTGATGGCCGGTCACGGCGATTACCGGCTGCTGGGGCGCACGCTGGACGACGCCGCGGGGGAAGCCTTCGACAAAGTGGCTCGCCTGTTGGGGCTGGGCTACCCCGGCGGTCCCGCCATCCAGAAGGCCGCCGAAGGGGTGGCGCTGGGTCGCTTCTCCCTGCCCCGCCCGCTGCTGCACAGCGGCGAACATCGCTTCAAATTCAGCTATTCGGGGTTGAAGACGGCGGTGTTGAACCTGACCCGCCAGTTGGAGAAGGCGGGGATCGACCCGACGGAGCCGGTCACTGCCGCCGAGATCGCGGCCGAATTTCAGGCTTCGTCTGTGGATGTGCTGGTGGAGAAGACCGCCGATGCCGCGCAGGAGTATGGCGCACGCCAGGTCTGCATTTGTGGAGGTGTCAGCGCCAACCGCGCCCTGCGCCTGTCCGCCCAGGAGCGCTTTGCCGGGCTGGGCATTCCCCTGCACATCCCCGCCTTTGCCCTCTGCACAGACAACGCGGCGATGATCGGCGCAGCAGCTTTCTACCGCCAGCAGCACACCGGGCTGAATTCATTTCGCAATTTGGGAGTGAATGTACACGCCAGCCTGCCCCTGGCTTCAGTAATCAGTCAATGTCATTAAGTTAAGAACGCAAACACTAATTTGCTGTGGAGGGAGCATCCTCAGATGCGGGTCCACAGCGGTAGAGCCGCATCTGAGGAT
>JACQGT010000377.1 GCA_016199425.1 Chloroflexota bacterium | reverse complement strand
GCCCACGAATGACCACAAGCGCAAGACATTTGTCCTGCACAGTGGACGCCCGATGGCTATGCCCGACGGGGTGCTGCTGATTGTGCCCACCAAATTCACCCCCTTCGCGCTGACGCCTCTGATTTCGCCTTTGGGCAAGCTGCGTATGGGGCTAGATTTGCTCATCCCGGCCAAAGCCGACGATAGCGACGAAACCCTGGCCGACTTTATCCAGCGGCGGCTGGGCCGGGAAGCCCTGGACAAAATCGCCGAACCCCTGCTTTCGGGCATCTACAACGCCGAGGCCGAGAAGCAGAGTATGCTCGCCACCTTCCCCCGCTTCCGGGAGATGGAGAAGCAGCACGGCAGTCTGATGCGGGGGATGCTGGCCTCGCGGCAGGCGCGCATGGCTGCGCCCAGCCCCAACGGCAGCAAACCCTTGCCGATGTTTATGTCCCTGGCCAGCGGGATGGAGCGGCTGATCGACGCCCTGCGCCCCCGTCTGACCGGCGACTGCCGCTTGAAGACCGGCGTCCAGTCCATCCACCGCAGCGCAGAGGGCTATCGGCTGGAACTCTCCGACGGCGCGGCCCTGGACGCCGGCGCGCTGGTGCTGGCCGTGCCCACGTACATCGCCGCTCCCCTGCTGGCCGAAATCGCGCCGGACGCGGCCGCGGGTCTGGGCCGTATCCGCTACGTCAGCACAGGCACAATCTCCCTGGCCTATAAACGGGACGAGATCAGCCATCCTTTGGACGGCTTTGGGGTGGTCATCCCCCGCAGCGAGAACCGGCCCATCAACGCCATCACCTGGACATCGACCAAATTTGACCGGCGCGCCCCCAGCGGGTACGCTTTGTTGCGAGTCTTTTTCGGCGGCTCCCGCAGCCCCCAGATGATGGAACGCAGCGACGGGGAGATCGAACGGATTGTGCGGGACGAGTTGCGGGCGATTCTGGACATCGACGCCCAGCCCCTCTTCCATCGCATCTTTCGCTGGCAGAACGCCACGCCCCAGTACGACATCGGCCATCTGGAGCGGGTCGCCGCCATCGAAGCCGCCCTGCCCGCCGGCGTGTACATCACCGGCAGCCCCTACCGGGGCATCGGCATCCCAGACTGTATCCACCAGGCCCAGCAGACGGCGGAGAACGTATTGCGTAGTGCGTATTCCGTAGGCAGTGACGTTTGAGGAAAAAGTGAAACGTGAGGCGTGAAACGTGAAAAGGTCCGTGTGATCTCACGTTTCCCGTTTCCTATTGTCAGGCCAATGTACGAACAAAGCAACCAACAAACCCGACCTACGCAATACGAAATACGCAATAGGTTCCGCCAATGAAGAATCCTCCTATCACCTGCCTCGGAGTCAACCACCGCACCGCGCCTGTGGAAGTGCGGGAGCGGCTGGCCTGTACACTGGACCAGTTGCTCTCTGCTGGCGCGCCTTCGGGCGAAGTGGCCCTGCTCTCCACCTGTAACCGGCTGGAACTCTACGTCTGTTCGCCGTCCAACCCGGCTGCCGTGCAGGCAGAGGTGACGGCGCTGCTCTCCGGGGCGACGGGGGTGGGCGCGGAGGAACTGAGCGGCCATCTCTATCTCCACGCGGGCTGGGACGCGGCAACCCATCTGCTGCGGGTTGCCACCGGGCTGGATTCGCTGGTGCTGGGCGAACCCCAGATTTTGGGACAGGTGACCGACGCCTTTATGCAAGCCACCGATGCGGGCAGCCTGGGCCATTGCCTGACAACCCTTTTCCGGGCTGCCATCCGCGCCGGCAAACGGGCGCGCAACGAGACGGCCATCAGCGCCAACCCGGCCAGCGTCAGTTCGGTGGCCCTGGCCCTGGCCCAACAGCACGCCGGCGACCTGACCCGGCGGCGGGTGCTGGTCATCGGCGCGGGGGAGATGGGGCGGCTGACGCTGAAAGCCCTCCACCACCGGGGCGTGACCGGTGTGGAGGTGGTCAACCGCACCTTTGCCAGAGCCGAGAGCGCGGCAGCGGCCTTTGGCGGTTGCGCCTTCCCTTTGGACAGGCTGGACGAACGGCTGGCCCTGGCCGATGTGGTCATCGCGGCCACGGGCGCGCCCCAGCCGCTTTTGACTGAGCAATTGGTGGCCCAGGCCATGGCCCAGCGCCCGCAGCGCCCCCTGCTGCTGGTGGACCTGGCCGTGCCCCGGGACATCGAACCGGCAGTGGGCGATCTGCCCGGCGTGCGTCTCTTCGATGTGGACGATCTGCGGGGCAGCCTGGACGAAGCCCTGGCCGCCCGCGAAGGAGAAGTGCCGCTGGTGGAGGCCATCATCGCCGAAGAAGTCGTGGGTCTGCAGAGCGCCTACCGGGAGATGAGCGTACGCCCGCTGATTGTGGACCTGCGCCGCAAGGCCGAGGGCATCCGCCAGCGGGAGATGGAGCGCACCCTGCGCAATCTGGGGGCCATCGACGACGCCACCCTCGGCCACATCCAGAAGCTCTCCCAGGCGCTGGTCAACCAGCTTCTCCACGACCCGACCGTCTATTTGAAGGAGAAAGCCGCAGCAGGGGAGGCGGGGGATGTGGAGATGGCGCGGGAGATGTTTGGGCTGACGTAGTGCGTATTCCGTATTCCGTAGGTTGGGTTTGTTGGTTGCTTCGTTCGTTCATTGGTTTGGAAATGTGAGGCGTGAAACGTGAAATCGTTCGGCCTCTTTCACGTTTCACGCCTCACATTTCAGAAGGTTCATCAGCCTTGTGACATCACTGCCTATGCAATACGAAATACGCAATACGCTCGTCCTCGGCTCCCGCACCTCCCAACTGGCGATGTGGCAAAGCCGCCACGTACTGGCCGCGCTGCAAGCCGCCTGGCCCGGTCTGGAATGTGGGATCGAGCCGTTTGTCACTCAGGGTGACAAGACCCTGGACCGCCCCCTGCCGGAGATCGGCGGCAAGGGGCTGTTCACGCTGGAACTGGAAGACGGCCTGCGCGACGGGCGCATCGACCTGGCGGTCCACTCCCTGAAAGACCTGCCGGTGGACGACGCGCCCGGTTTGACGGTGGGCGCGATTGTGGGCCGGGCCGACGTGCGGGATGTGCTGGTGGCGAAGGACGGCATGACCCTCGACACGCTGCCCACCGGTGCGGTGGTGGGGACGAGCAGCCTGCGCCGCCAGGCCCAACTGCTGGCCCTGCGCCCGAAACTGACCGTCCGCTCCATCCGGGGCAATGTGGAAACCCGTATCCACAAAGCTCTGCACGGGGAGTACGACGCCACAATTCTGGCCGGGGCCGGCGTCACCCGCCTGGGGCTGGACGCGCAGATCAGCCAGTGGCTGCCGTTGGATGTGATGCTGCCCGCGCCGGGGCAGGGTGCGCTGGCGGTCCAGTGCCGGGCCGACGACGAAGCGACGCTGGGGCTGCTGGCCGCCATTCACAACGGCGAAGTGGCCCAGGCGGTGACCGCGGAGCGGGTTTTCCTTTCCGGGCTGGGCGGGGGCTGCTCCATCCCCGTGGCCGCCTACGCGACGGTCAGCGATGGGGCAATCCATCTGCGCGGCCTCGTCGCCGCACCAGACGGCAGCCGGATCATCCGGGTGGAAGACAGCGGGTCGTCTGCGCAAGAGTTGGGCACGCGCCTGGCCGAAGAAGCCAAATCCCAGGGCGCGCTGGAGTTGATTGGATAACAAAAGAACACGGATTGGACAGATGGGATGGATTTTCACGGATTTTTGGCAATGCAGACAGATCGGGCCAGTGAGCGCTGATTGAGTTTCGAATGAGAAAAGGCTATCTATGACATTCCCGACAATTCGCCCCCGCCGCCTGCGCCACACCCCGGCCCTGCGCCGGATAGTGCAGGAGACGACTCTCGACCCGGCAGATTTCATCTACCCCCTCTTCGTCCAGCACGGGGAGAACCAGCGTATTTCCATTAGTTCTATGCCCGGCCAGTTCCGCCTCTCGGTGGACCAGTTGGCCGCCGAAGCCGCCGAACTGAAAAGTCTGGGTGTGCCTGCGGTGATCCTCTTCGGCATCCCCGCCCACAAAGACCCGGTGGGGCTGGAGAACTTCGCCGACGACGGCATTGTGCAGCGGGCCATCCGCGCCCTGAAAGCGGCCAACCCGGAGCTGGTGGTCATCACCGATGTCTGCCTGTGCGAGTATACGGATCACGGCCATTGCGGGCTGTTGAACGAGCAGGGCTACGTCCTCAACGACGAGACGCTGGAAATCTTGCAAAAGGTGGTCGTCTCCCACGCCCGCTGCGGCGCGGACATTGTGGCCCCCAGCGGGATGATCGACGGGATGGTGGCGGCCATCCGCGGCGCGCTGGACGGGGAAGGCTACAGCCATCTGCCGGTGCTATCCTATGCGGTGAAGTACGCCTCGGCCTTCTACGGCCCCTTCCGCGAGGCGGCGGATGGCGCGCCCCGCTTCGGCGACCGCAAATCTCACCAGATGGACCCGGCCAACGCCGAAGAAGCCCTGCGCGAGGCCGCCCTGGACGTGGCGGAAGGCGCGGACTTTCTGATGGTGAAGCCCGCCCTGCCCTATCTGGACGTGATCTGCCGGGTGAAGGAGCGCTTCCCGGAGCTGCCCCTGGCGGCCTACAACGTCAGCGGCGAGTATGCGATGATCAAAGCCGCCGCGGCCAACGGCTGGCTGGACGAGCAGCGGGTGATCCTGGAGACCCTCACCGGTATCCGCCGCGCCGGCGCCGATCTGATCCTCACCTATCACGCCAAAGAAGCGGCCGCGTGGCTGGGGTAGAAAAGATAAGGACACGGATTTTCACGGATTTTCAGGATTGCCACGGATTGAAGAATGGAACGCGGATTTGGGCGGATTGAGCGGATAACAAACAGCGGATATATTTTGAAAATCCGTGCAAATCCCTCCTATCCGTGAGAATCCGTGTTCTTTGTTTTCTGATTTCAAATCTTGGTTTCCGCTTTTCTTTGCGGTTCTCTGCGCTCTTTGCGGTTCAAAAATAGGAGTATGAAGTGGCAGAATCATTAGATATTCGCGAGAAGGGACGGGCTAACGGGGAGGCGATCTTCTCCGACCGGCGGCTCTTTATGCAATTTTTCAGCTATGGGGAGGCGATAGATACGGCTGCTTTGGCCGAGTCCCTGGACGAGGCCGGGCTGG
>JACQGT010000376.1 GCA_016199425.1 Chloroflexota bacterium | reverse complement strand
TCGTCGGTGATGGTGATGCCGTCCATGCCCACGTCGAACTGGCCCGCGGCCACGGCCGGGATCATCGCATCCCAGGAAGTCACTTGCCAATCCACCACGCAGTTGAGGCGGCGGCAGATTTCGTTGACAGCGTCGTACTCCCAGCCCACGGCTTTGCCGCTGGCCGGATCAATGAAGTTGAGCGGTATGTAATCGTTCCCCGTCACCGCCACCACCACCCGCCCGGCCAGGTCGGGCAAATCGTAGACGACATTGGCAGCGCCCACTGGGGACCCGGGGCCAACCGTGGCGGGGAGTGCCGCGATCGGTTGTTCGGCGACGGGTTGGGGCGCGGCCTGTTGCCCGGCGGCGGGCGCGGCAGCGGCAGGGGCCTCGGCGGCGGGCGCGGCTGCTTCGCCGCCAGCCGGCGCGGCGGACGGGGGCGCAGCCGGCGCGGCGCAGCCACTGACAATCAGCAAGAGAGCCGCCAAGAGAAAGAAGATCGGCGGATGATAGGGAGGGCGTCGCATAGCAGTCTCCTTTGGGAAAATGGATAGCTGGACGGTGAAATACTCATTCGAGTATACGTGGGAATGGGGTGGCTGGCAAACGGATAGGGGAGGTACCGGGGAGGTGGTGTACCTGAAGCGGATGGGGCGGTAACGGGCTTTTGGGGAAACGCGGCAAAAAACGTTTGACAGGATGTAAGAATGGAGTTAAAATTTGCGCGGGGCGGATTGGTAGCGGGTGACGATATGAGACTCAAGTTGAAACTTGAAGCGGCAGCACAGGCTATAGAGAAAAAGCATGGGCCGTTTACCCCTATGGAGGCTGAATGTTTTTCCCTCGCCTGTTTCTACTTTTGACTTTTGCCCTGGCAGCACTCACCGCCTGCGCCGCGCCCACCCCGACACCCAGCGCGCAGCCAGGCAAGCTGCGGGTGGTAACGACCGTCTCGCCCATCGCCAATATCATCCACACTATAGGCGGTGACCGCATCGAACTGACCGGCATCGTGCCTGAAGGGGTGAATTCCCACACCTTCGAGCCGGCCCCCTCCGACGCCCGGCTGCTGGCCCAGGCGGATCTGATTTTCGTCAACGGGCTGCATCTGGAGGAGCCGACGATCGCACTGGCCGAGGCCAACAAACGGGACGGGGTGGAGATTGTCTCCCTGGGCGAGCAGACGGTGACACCCGACGAGTACGTCTTCGACTTTTCCTTCCCGGCCGAGGCGGGCAATCCCAACCCCCATCTGTGGATGAACCCTCTCTATGCGGCCCGCTACGCCGAACTGGTGGCCGAAGCGCTGGCGGCCAAAGACCCGGCCAACGCCGATTTCTACCAGGCCAACGCCGCAGCCTTTGGCGAACGCATCGACGCCCTGGACAAAGCCATTGCCGCCACAATTGAAACGATCCCGGCAGAAAAGCGTCGCCTGCTCACCTATCACGACTCCTTTGCCTACTTTGCCCCCCGCTACGGGATGACCGTTCTGGGCGCGATCCAGCCCGCCGACTTCTCCGAGCCGTCTGCCCAGGAGGTGGCCCGGCTCATCACCCAACTGCGCGACGAGCAGATCCCCGCCATCTTCGGCTCGGAGGTCTTCCCGTCGCCCATTCTGGAGCAGATTGCCAAGGAGTCCGGCGCGGTCTTCATCGACCAACTGCGCGACGACGACCTGCCCGGCGAAGAGGGCGACGACGACCACTCCTACTTCGGGCTGCTGGTGGAGGATGTGCGCATCATCACCACCGCGCTGGGTGGAGATGCCAGTGGGCTGGATGGGTTCGAGACGGGGAATCTGTCTAGTGGAAGATAGACAAATGCGTTTTCAACTCGATCTGCGCCAGTTCGATTACCATCTCTGGCTGATGCTGGGGGAAGCTGAATCCAAGTGCCAGCACATCTCTGGCGTTCCCCTCCTGCCCGGCGTGGCGGAGATGCTGCATCAGATTTATCTGGCCAAAGGAGCACTGGCAACGACGGCAATTGAGGGCAACACCCTGACCGAAGAGCAGGTGATGCAGCGTCTGCAAGGACAGCTTCAATTGCCCCCTTCTAAGCACTATCTTGGTCAGGAGATCGACAATATCGTCCAGGCGTGCAATCAGATCGCGGATGAGATTTTTCAGGGGCGCAGCACCGGGTTGGATGTGGAGAGCTTCAAAGCCGACAACCGCCAGGTGCTGAAGGGGCTGGCGGTGGCTGAGGGGGTGGAGCCGGGGGTGATTCGCAGCTATTCGGTGGGCGTTGGTTCCTCTATCGGGGCGCACCCGCGGAAGATTGTGAATATCTGCTGCAGTTGATTCGCGGGCAGCAGCTCCACGTCCATTGGGTGAATTTCATTCACGAGCAGTTCCGGGAGCGGACCAGCGCCACAGACATTCGCCGCCGCCATCTGGTCCTGGACCTGACCTCCGCCAGCACGCCGGTCCCCATCGGCAGTGTGCGCCGCATCTCGCCCCGGATGGCCGAAGCCTACGCCGGCAAGAGCGACAAGACCATTCAGCGCGACCTGAACGAATTGGAGCGGATGGATCTCATCGAGCGGCTGCCCAAAGGTGTGCAGGTGCGTCGAGAGCGGTTGCGGGCTTTCCTGCCTGGTCGCCGCCCCGCGTAGGACGGAATGGTATTCCGTCCGGGCGGATTGGCAATCCGCCCTACAGAAGCAAAGCGCTCCGCGCTGAAAATCAGCGAAAGAGAATCTCCCGGTTCTGCTTCCCCTCTCCAGCCGGCCCGACTCTCCCCGTGCGCAGCACCTCCAACAGCGCCAACGCCAGCGCCTTCGTCTCCAGCAGAGGGCGCTCCCCCGCGTCGTTGAGCAGCACCGGCCCCACGCAGGAGGGGCAGCCGTAGCGGCAGCCACAGCCCCGGATCAGATCATCCGCCCCGGCCAACAGTTCCCCGTGACGCTCGAACACCTGCTCGCTGAATCCCAGGCCGGCGGCGATGCGCTCGAAAATGTAAATGCGAGGCGAGTTGCGAGTTGCGAGTTGCGGGTTGTGGGTTCGTTTGTCTGGGGACCGCTGACCACCGACCGCTGACCGCTGACCGCTGACCGTTGACCGCTGTCCACCGTCTGTCGTCTGTCGTCTGCCGTCCGCGGTCTGT
>JACQGT010000375.1 GCA_016199425.1 Chloroflexota bacterium | reverse complement strand
TCGTGCATAAAGTGGGTGATGGCGACGACAGTTGTGCCCTCTTCCCGGTTCATCCGCGCCACAGTGCGCAGGACCTCTTCCCGGCCCAGAGGATCGAGCATCGCCGTCGCTTCGTCCAGCACAAGCACTTCCGGCTTCATCGCCAGGATGCCCGCCACACAGACCCGCTGCTTCTGCCCGCCGGAAAGCATATGGGGGGCGCGGTTGCGGTGCTCGGCCATCTCCACCCGTTCCAGCGCCCAATCCACCCGGCGCACGATTTCGTCGTGGGGCAGGGCCAGGTTTTCCGGGCCAAAGGCCACATCCTCCTCCACAACTGTCGCCACAATCTGGTTGTCCGGGTTTTGAAAGACCATCCCGACGGTCGAGCGAATGGCGAGCAGATTGCGCAGGTCGGTGGTCTTCCAACCTTTGACCCACACCTCCCCCTGGCTGGGGGCCAGCAGACCGTTCAGATGGCGGGCCAGGGTGGACTTTCCCGACCCGTTGTGGCCGAGGATGACCAGATATTCGCCGGGGTAGATGTCCAGGGTGACCCCGGCCAATGCCTGGACCGGTTTCGGTGTGTTGGCACCGTAGGTGTGATGAATGTTGTCAACGCGAATGATGGGAGTCTTCATAGGGATTGGAGAGCAGAGATTGGAGATTGCACAGTCGTTGTTCAAATCTCCTATCGCTTCTATCCTTACAGTGTCGATTGGCGAGTGTAGTTGTTGGAAAGAGAGGGGATGGCTGGATTCTGCCACCGATTGGAAAAAAGATCAATCGGTGAAAAAACAGGCTTTATTGTGTCATCCTGGATCAGTCCCGTCAACGGACGCTCCGCTGCTCGACTGCAACCCAGGCGACTTCCAGCCATTGCATTTGCTCCTTTGCCACCAGCCCCCAGACGAATCTGCCCCCAGGCGTTACCTGCATATACTGGTTGTCCAGCCAGATCACCAGCCCCAGCGCTGCGCCGGGCGCGCCCGTTGTTTCCAGCAGTGTCTGCCCGTCCACGTCAAAGACGACGCCTTCCCGCCTCCAATCGATGGAATAGATGTGCCAATCGGTCATCGACGCGGGGATGATGCGCTCGGATACGCCGATGGCCCGTTGACCGATAGGCCAGAGCAGCCGGTAGAGAGAGGGCATAGCCATCAGCGGCATGGCCAGAGGAATCGTCGGGGTCAGGGCAGCAAACTGCCAGCGTCGGGCGTTGATGGTGGCCGCCTTCCAGCCCCAGCCTGGCGTATCCCTCTCCAACTTCAGATTGGACGGGGGCGCGGCGTAGAAGAACCAGACGGCCTGGGGTAGAGCGACGCTGCGCTGTCCGGCCATGCCAAAGGGATCGTTCCAGAAGCCGAAGCCCGCGGTCCCGCTGAGCGCTTTGGCCGGATCGTTTGTCTCGTCAATGCTGGGATGGGAGAAGCGGGCGCGCAGGATCAGCCGTAAGGGTGGTCGCCAGGGGAAGGCGCGGCGGGGCAGGTGTTGGTAATCGTCGATCTGCGCATTCGTATAGCGACCGGACTCCATACCCTCGTTGACCAGGCGCAGACCGTCGGCGGAGACAGCCCAGCGCCCCCCGCCGGTCATTTGCCGTCGCCAGCCGGGAGCGATGCCTTCGCTGAAATCGTCAATCACTGTGCGCATCAGAAGCAGCCTTTTCGCCCAGCGTCACCACCACCCGCACCGGGCCAGCGCCGACCAGACGCCGGGAAATCCGCAAGCCGGAATCGTCCAGCGCCTGCTGGAAGCGGGCGTCTACGCCGGGTTTGGGCGGAAAGGCCAGGTTGAAGAACAGGCGAACGACGGGATTGTCGGTGGAAAGGGCTACATCCACTATCACCAGCCGCCCGCCGGGACGCAAGACACGGGCAAATTCCCGGTGCGCCGCCGGGTCTGTGGCGAAGCCAGCCGGGAAAGTGGAGATGATTGTGTCGAAGGCGGCGCCGGTAAAGGGCAACTGCTGGGCCAACCCCTGCACCTGGCAGGCCTTCTGCCCCCGGCGGGACAACTTGCGCGTCGTAATGCCGTGCATAGCTGCCGACGCTTCCAGCCCAGTCACGGCAATCTGCTGGCGGGCCAGCTCCGACAGGAGTTCGCCCGTGCCGAAACCCACTTCCAGCACATCTACGTCAGTCACAAAGCCCAGCGCGACCCGCCGCCAGCCGTCCCAGCGGCCCAGACTGACCAGCCAACTCACGCTGTCGTAGGCCCAGGCAAAGCGGGTGTAGAGTTGGCGGTAGAGAAATGTATAGAGAGAGAAGATAAAGTGGAAAAGGAGCGGCATCAGGCGGGTGGGGACCAGTGGTCCACCACTTCCCGCGCCCACGCGACATCCGCATCCGCCAGGGGCGGTACGGGCGGCTCGGCATAGTCCAGGCGCAGATCGAAGCGGGCGCGGTTGTAGAGGCTGTGGAGTACGTCGTTAAGGGGGAGGGTCGGCTCGTCCTCTCCCTTTTGCAGGGGAATGCGAATTTCCGGGATGGGCTGGCGCAGGCTAAAGGCGTGCATGCGGGCGTGAGGTCGCCGCCAGCCGGGGGAGACGAGAATCCGGTAGTCGCTCTCCACATCCGGCCCGACCACCGGCATCGGCTTGCCTGCCCGCAGCAGGTCGATCTCCACCAGACTGGTCCAGCTACGCAGCACATCCGCCCGTTTGCGGGTGTACTGTTCCCGCCCCTCGTCCGAAAGTTTGTTCACCGGAGAGAGCAGCTCCATCAGCGTAATCAGCCGTCCGGTCTTCACCTCGCGGATTTCCAGAAAGTTCTCGCTCACCTCATCCGCCATCGGCACATCCACTTCATAGACGGCCTGGGGTTCGGCCACAGCCAGGGCCGCCATCTCTGCCATCGCCGGTTGGCGCTGGAGCCGGACAATCGAAACGTCAGGTCGCCCGATAAAGACAATATCGTCAGGCTTGAACAGATAGGCGCGCCGTTCCACGCCTACATAATAGCGGGGCGCGACTTGGGGGACGAGCGTATCCGCGATCGCAGCAATCAGCCGGTTGTGAATATCCGGCCACAGAGACGGATGCTCCAGATAGGGGTCCATACCAGGAAAGGGAGAAGCCATTGGGTATACTCCTGCAAAGCGGGAAACGTCCACTCTCACGTGTCTGCATTGTACCAGCCGGGCTCGGCGGCGTCAACGACTAGAGACTTCATCGCGGAGAAACTTCACCGCGGAGGCGCGGGGAGCGCAGAGATACGCGGAGATTTTCTCCTGAACCCCTCCGCGAACTCCGCGTCTCCGCGGTGAAAGTCCCCTTTTTGCAGTGGAGTCATTCTTCTTTCCTACGCAAACATCGAACTCATCTGCCGCTTGCCCAGCATCTCCGACATTTCGTCGTCGTTCGGCCCGTAGCCGGCAAAGCGGCTGGCCGCTTCCAGCACTTTCGGCAGTACGTTAATGTCGCCGACTGTGTTGAGGAAGACATCGCCCCGGGCCAGCACAAAGTGAACCGCCCGTTCGATGTCGGACTGGTTTTCCAGAGGCTCGTACCAGGTGGAGCGGCTGCGTTCCGTCGTGCCCCACGGCCCGCGCATAATGGCCTTAATCGTCTGAACGGCGACCCCCTTCTCTTTTGCCAGACCGACCACCCGCTCGAAATCTGCGGCGTAGCGCTCGTTGCGCTTCATCACATAATTCCAGGGCAGGAGAATCGAGTCGAAAGCGAAGGTTTGCAAGCTGCGATAGTGCATGGCTGCCACGGCCAGCCCGTGACCAGTGACGCCGATGAAGCGCACCAGCCCCTGCTCGCGGGCCTCAATGGCGGCTTCCAGCGCGCCGCCAGGACCCATCGCGATGTCCCAGTCGTCCGGATGCACCAGATTGTGCAGTTGGATCAGATCGAAGTTGTCCACCTGCATCCGCTCCAGCGAGCGGTGAATCTCCTCTTTGGCCTTCTGGTAGGTGCGTTCACCGGTCTTTGTCGCCAGGAAAAAATCCTTGCGCTGCTTCGCCAGCCACGGGCCAAGCTGGTCTTCGGCCTCGCCGTAGCTGGCCGCGGTGTCGATGTGGTTGATGCCGTACTGCATAATCAACTCCATCGTCTTGTCGGCGTCGGCCTGGGAGACTCGTCCCAGCGCGGCCGCGCCAAAGAGGGTGACACTGCTGTCGTGGCCTGTGCGGCCAAAGGGTCTGCGTAGAATCGTTGGCATGAGAATGTTCCTTTTGTGATGGGAAAATAAACACGGAAAAATAAACACGGATGAGACGGATTGGCAGGGTTTACACGGATTCGCCCCCCCGTCTTCGATTGTGCGAGTTGCGTCTGAATATACGCCAGCGCCCTGCGAAAGAGCGGATACCAGTCGTCGCCGGGTGTTTCGTCCAGATCGTGCCAAAAGAAAGCGAAGATGTGACCGCCGCCGTCGGCGGTGTAAAAGCTCCATTCGTCCGGCAGGGGACGCTCCACACGGCAGAGGAAAATGTGCCAGCGCTGGCTGTGTTCCGGGTCGAGGAAGCAGTCCAGAGATTCCACGACCGTCGCGTCATCGATCCCGGACTCCTCGGCCAGTTCGCGCAGGACAGCGGATTCCGGTTCTTCCCCCGCCTCCAGCGTGCCTTTGATGAGTTGGCCGCCCGCCAGGGGATGGCGAAAGGCCAGGATTTGCGTCCGTCCCTCCCGCTGACGCAACAGCACCGGGCAGACTTTATCGATGATATCAGGCATAGGGTTTCGATTCTGCAGGTCACGCATCCTGCGTGACGAACGTGGCTGAAACGTCTGGTTTCTCTGTCACGCAGGATGCGTGACCTGCGAAATGCGCCGCGACCAGCGCCGCTTCGTAGACCGTTCGCACAGGCACGCCCGCGGCGTCGGCCAGCCCTTTGCAATCGTCGTACTCCGGCTTGGCCCCCAGCCATTCCCCGTCCAGAAGCTTTACTTTCACCTGCACCGGGCCGTAGACCGTTTCGACTGTGTGAAACTCCCGCTCGGCGGTGTGCCGCTGCACGGGATAGACGCGCACGCCTAGCGTCGTCGTCTCGCGCAGGATCAGGTGGGCCAACTCCGCCTCCTTCTCCCCAGCAGCCAACACACTGAGCAGCGTGCCGGGCCGCCCCTTTTTCATGCCGATGGCCGTCGTCCACACGTCCAGCGCGCCCGCCTCCAAAAGCCGCTCCCGCACCGGCTCGTACAACTCCGGGTTCATATCGTCGATATTTGTTTCGATGACGACCAGATCAGGACTGAAGGACACGGATGGAATAGATTGCCACGGATTTTCTTCGCGCTTCTTCGTGTTCCTTCGTGGATCATCTTTCGTCTCTTCCCCCAACCAGAGCCGGGCCACATTCGGCCAGGCAAACTCCTTGCGCCCCGCGCCGTAGCCGATGCGTCGCAGCGTCATACGTGGCTGGGAAAAGTCGGCCAGCTCGGCCAGCAGCGCCGCGCCTGTAGGCGTCACCAGTTCACCGGGACCAGGCGCGGGGACGGTCGGCGCGCCCGCCGTGGCCAGCAGTTCCAGCGTGGCCGGCGCGGGCAGGGGAATGCGCCCGTGCATCGTCTGCGCCCAGCCGTGGCCCAGGGGCAGAGGGGATGCGTGCAGACGCTCGATCCCCAATTCGTACAGCCCGGCACAGACGCCCACAATATCCACAATCGCATCCAGCGCGCCCACTTCGTGGAAGTGGATCGCCTCCGGTGTCGTGTTGTGGACCCGCGCCTCGGCCTCGGCCAGACGGGTGAAGACGGCGATGGCTCGTTCCTGGACAACCGGCGGCAGAGCACCCGCCCGGATGATCGCCGCAACGTCGCTCAGGTGGCGATGGGCGTCGCCTTCCACCACTTCCACTTGGGCCAGCGTCGCCCGCAAGGGGCCGCGCATGACTGTCTCAGCCTCCACACGCCAGCTTCCCGCGGGCAGATGCAGCGCTGCCACCACCGCTTGCAGCCGTTCCAACGGCCAGCCCGCGTCCAGCAGACAGCCGAGAAGAATATCACCGGAGATGCCGGATGGGGTGTCGAGGTAGGCCAAGACGGGTGAAGAAGAAGTGCTCATCATCATCTGTCGGTAAGACAAGATGATGGGATGATGAGATGATGGACACGTACTCTCGCCCCATCATCTCATCATCCCATTATCCCATCACCTCCACCAACGGAATCATCGCCCCATTCGTTGCCCCGTTCAGGGAACCACTCTTGAACCCCGCCAAATCCAGGGCGACGAAGCGATAGCCAGCGGTTTTGACGCCCGCTACAATTTCGTTGTGGTGCTGGATGGCTTTGGGAAACTCTTCGGCGGGCAGTTCAATGCGGGCAATTTCGTTGTGATGGCGCACCCGGAATTGGGGAAAGCCCAGATCGACCAGCACATCCTCGGCGGCTTCGATCTGGCGTAGAAGCTCCGGAGTGATGGGCGTGCCATGCGGGACCCGGCTGGAGAGACAGGCCATGGCCGGCTTGTCCCACACGGGCAGGCCCAAATGCTGGGCGATGGCCCGCACTTCCGGCTTGCTGATGCCCGCCTCGATCAGCGGCGAACGCACGCCCCGCTCCCGGGCCGCGCTCATCCCTGGCCGGTGATCCCCCAAATCCGACGTATTCGCCCCGTCCAGGACAACGCCCCACTCCTCGGCCAACAAAATCCCCTTCAGCCGGTTGTGCAGCTCCGATTTGCAGAAGTAGCAGCGGTTGTTGGGGTTGGCCGCGTAGTTGGCGTCCAGATACTCTTCGGTGTTCACCAGCCGGTAGGGGACGCCGATCTGCTCGGCCAGCTTCACTGCATCCCGCATCTCCCGGGCCGGGTAGCTGGGCGAGACACCGATACAGGCCAGGGCCTTCTCGCCTAGCTGCTCGTAAGCCACGGCTATCACCAGCGCGCTGTCCACCCCGCCTGAATAGGCGACGAGGACGGAGCCGGCCTCGTGGAGAATGGAGCGGAGGGCATTGAGTTTGGCGACGGTTTCAGGTGTAAGGGATGTATCTTGCGTCATGGGTTTGTTGTCTCGGATGGTTTGATGATGGGATGATGAGATAATGGCCGACCTGTCATCATCTCATCATCCCATCATCCCTTCAATTTTCCTGTTAATTGTATTGGTCAACGAGATGCTGAAATTTTGGACGCAGATTTACGCAGATGAACGCAGATTTTTTCCTCTGGATCAGCGTCTATCCGCGTGAATCCGCGTCCCAATCTCTTTCACGATGTC
>JACQGT010000374.1 GCA_016199425.1 Chloroflexota bacterium | reverse complement strand
CCACTGGCTTGCGGTAATGGCCGGAGAAGATGAGCAGGCGTAGTGCGTCCGGGGAGTGCCCCCGCAGATATTCGTCGATGGTGACCAGATTGCCCAGGGATTTGCTCATCTTCTCCCCGGCCAGTTGTAGCATCCCGTGGTGCATCCAGACGTTGGCAAAGGGTTTGCCGGTCAGACTTTCGCTCTGGGCGATCTCATTTTCGTGGTGGGGAAAGATCAGATCGTTGCCCCCGCCGTGGATGTCGATGGTTTCGCCCAGTTGACTCAAGCACATAGCCGAGCATTCGATATGCCAACCGGGCCGCCCATCACCCCAGGGGCTGGGCCAGGAGGGTTCGCCCGCTTTGGCCGCTTTCCACAGGGCAAAATCGGCCACGTTTTCCTTGCGCTCGTCCGACTCCACGCGCGTTCCCGTCACCGCGGCTTCCCGGGTGCGCCTGCTCAGCTTGCCGTAGTCGTCGTCCCGGTCCACCCGGAAGTAGACGCTGCCGTCGCTCTCGTAGGCGTAGCCCGCCTCGCCCAAATCGCTGATGACCCGGATGATATTGGCGATCTCATTCGTCACCCGCGGATATTCATCCGCGGGCATCACATTGAGATCGACCAGATGCTCCAGATATTTCTCCGCATAGAAATTTGCCAACTCGAAGGGATCCCGGCCCAGGTCGTTGGCCCGGACGATAATTTTGTCGTCCACATCCGTAAAGTTGGTCACATACGTGACTTTGTACCCCTGGAATTGGAGATAACGGCGCACCATATCGAAGACGATGGCGCTCATGGCGTGGCCGATGTGGGCCTCGGCATAGACCGTCGGCCCGCAGACGTACATACGAACTTTGCCCTCTTCCAACGGAATGAACGGCTGCGTCTGGCGCGTGAGTGTACTATAAATCTGCAACATTCTACGATCCTCTATCCCTATAGCTTAGCTGTCCGTTTTTAACGGGGAGATTTCGTGGGTACGATTCCGGGAATCGGCCACAAATTCTCTCGGCTTTCCCATCATCTCCTGGCCGATTCCCGGAATCAGTCACCTAGCGTTGCCCAGCCCGCGCCCGGGATTCCACCTCTGGTGCGGCAAAGATCAACCGCCCGGCGTTGGTTTGCAACACTTTCGTCACCTGAACCAGCACCAGATCGTTCAGGTAGCGCCGCCCATTCTCTACCACAACCATTGTGCCGTCTTCCAGATAGCCTACGCCCTGGTTGACCTCTTTGCCCTCCTGGATCACCCGAATCTCCATCTCCTCGCCGGGCAGCACAACCGACTTGACAGCGTTGGCCAGTTCGTTGATATTGAGGACGGTTACGCCCTGCAAACGCGCCACCCGGTTGAGATTGTAGTCGTTGGTGACAACGGCCGCGTTCAATTCCATCCCCAGACTGATCAGCTTATCATCCACCTGCTTGGCGTCGCTGGGGTCCTGGTCCAAAAAGACAATCTCCACGCTCGTGTTCTGTTGCAGCCGATCCAGCATCTCCAGCCCCCGGCGGCCCCGGTTGCGGCGCAACACCTCGGACGAATCCGCGATGTATTGGAGTTCGTTCAACACAAAGCGGGGCACGGCCAGCGTCGCCCACAGAAAGCCGGTTTCGGCCACGTCCGCGATGCGCCCGTCAATGATCACACTCGTATCCAGCAACATCAGTGTATGCGGGGGCTTGCTGTCCATCCCTGTCTCCGCAACCTTCTCCTCCTCCTCATTGCGAATGCGAAAGAAAGAGAATATCTCCCGCTGGCGCAGCAGCATCATCGTTACAGCCAGATAGCTAAAGAGAATTGCGCCCGCAAAGGGCAGGATTGTGCCGAACGGATTGGGGAGCAAAGAGAGGGGATAGGCGAGCAGCGCCGCAATCATCAGCCCGATTGCCAGACCGCCTGTACCCGCCAGAAGCTGAATGGTGGGCACACCGCGCAGACTGCTGCGCAAGGCGCGGGCCGGGCGCACAGTCACCCACGGCGCGATAACATAGCCCACCAGCGCACCCACCAGCGTTGACGGGATGATCACCCGGGCCGAGGTGGCAAAGGTCAAGCGCAGCTCGTCAAGAGTGCGAATACCCGTAATTGTGCGGCCCACCTCCCAGCCCAGCAGGGCCACAATCAGCATCACCACCACACGCAGAAAGCGATCCCAACGCATGGATGAGACCTCCTATAAGTTCTGTCATAAATGCCAACGCGTAGGCCAGTGCGATGAAAGATAAGAGGGCACAAACCGTCTGCGTTGTGGATGAAAGAAAGATGAATGCGAGAAAAAAGGTCAGTCCGGTCAGCATATCCAGTGCTGGCAAAGGATGAAACAATCAATCACGAAATGAGTAGCGAGACCTGGCAATAAAGGAGATGATGCGATGATGAAGACCGAGTGTCGCGCCGCGATAAATGCGAAGGCTACCCGTAGGCAGCCACAGGGAATTATCATACAGCAAAAGCGAATGGATCGCAATCTGCAAGCCCCCCGCTCCCTCTCCGGCTTGGGTAGAGCTGCAAAGCCAACGAAGCCCCACTTCATGGGGTGCTGTTCTGTAGCCGGGGGACTTCATCCCCCGGCGGCGATGCCCGCGAGATGCGGCATCTCCCGCTCCCAGTGTATACTATAGTTGTTCAGATAATCATTTGTAGGGGCGCTGCT
>JACQGT010000372.1 GCA_016199425.1 Chloroflexota bacterium | reverse complement strand
TTCTACACTTGCATGCCAGCCAACACCTACTTTGAGTCTAATTCATTCCCTTCGTATAGTACCAGCGAAATCAGAGTCACAAGAATCCCTCATCTTTTTGCTTTGCATACAAAAGACAATTAACCGTGCAGGTCTACCACAGGGTGTTCGACCGGAGCGGATTTCAGCCATCGCGGCTGCATTCACCCTTTCGGTCACAGTATAGATTCTGGACCGGTTGGTCCAGACAGGATTTTATCCAAGGGAGAGATGCAATGAACAGCAGAGGCAGATTGAGTCGACGAGAATTTTTGGCCTTTACCGGCACGGTCACTGCGGGCGCGCTTTTGGCGGCCTGTGCTGCACCCTCACCCGCGACCGCGCCCAGCAGCGGCGGAGAGGTCGCAGCCGTTCCGGAAACCACGACATTGGTGGCGTGGTTCACGGATCGGCGCACCATCAATGTGATGACCGAAGAGGAAGCCATTCCCGATTTTCAGGCGTCCAACCCCAATATCAGCGTGGAAATGCAGTTTGTCCCGGAGAGTGAACTACAGCAAAAGCTGCTGACAGCCAAGGCCGCCGGCAATGCCCCGGATCTCTCATCCATCGACGAGACATTCCTGGACACCCTGACCAAACAGGATGTGCTCCTACCCATTCCAGAGGAGGTCATCGACGTCAAGGCGGAGATGGGTGAACTAACTGCGCAACTCTACAAGATCTCGGTCAACAATGCACCGCCGGCCTACTACGGCCTGCCCAACGGCGTCTTCAGCGCTTCACTCTTCTACAATGCCGGACTGCTGGACGAACTGGGCTACACCCCGGACGACATCCCCACCCGGTGGGACGACTTTATGATCTGGGCATCAGACGTCACGGAATGGGAGGGTGACACCCTGAAGCGCTCTGGCTTTGCCATTTTTGGCAACGAAGGCTCTCTGGCTCCGGATGTGCGCTACCACATGGGCGGACCCTTGGACGGCAACCAGTTTGCCACCAAAGATCACGTGAGGTTAGGGGATGATCTGGGCGTCAACTCCTGGAAATTCGCTATGGATGTCTACGATGTGCATAAGACGGACAGCAAGGCAGAAGGGCTGGGGTCCCGGGAGCGTTTTGGCTTCGGCAACGCGGTCACGTTGTACCAATGGACCTGGTTCAACGGGGTCATGGACACCACCTATACGGACATCGACTGGGGCCTCAAGAACCCGCCCACCGTGGACGGCAACCCCATCTACGGTCGCAGGGGTCCGGACGTTGGCTTTACCGTGACCAGCCAGAATACTGATAACCTGAGCGCGGCCTGGACCTTCTACCGCTACCTGGTTAGCCCGGCCTATCTCTCCAAGTACTGCAAGCTGCGGGGTGTACAGCCCAGCCTGAAGTCCATGTGGGACGATCCCGACTTCTCGGAAAATGCTGGGCCTCGCTGGGCCGCGGTTGCCATCAACAATCGCCCGGAAAACACGGTAGACGAAGGCTTCTCCCCCCGAGAATTGGGCGACATTATCGGGCGCAGCTTGCCCTCCATCCGGGATGAAGGGGACGACATCGTGTCGGTATTACAGACCAATGAGGCTGCGGCCAATGAGTTCCTGGCCAACAATCCCCAGTGGAGCATGATCAGCGCCGCAGATTACGAAGCCAATCCCCAGTGGCTGACCTCCATCGGCTGATCTTTCTGTCTGCTGCGTGATAGGTGGCGAGAGATTATCACCTATCACGCAGCAGACATCACGAATCCCGGTACAAGCCCATGATCACCGAAAACTGGTTGCCCAAACACACCACCGGACGCATGGTCCTGCTCTTTGCCTTTCTCTTCATGTTCGGGATGATCTGGTTTCCCATCCTGGAGATGTTCTACTGGAGCTTCTTTGTCAAAGAGCCGGGCATCTTTGAGTTTGCCGGCCTGGCCAACTTTCAAAGATTGTTTACCAAAGATCCTATCTTTTGGAAATCTTTGCAGGTCACCTTTAGCTTTGCCGTCATGGTAGTGCCCGGGGTAGTAGGGCTGGGTCTGGGTCTGGCCCTGGCCGTCAACACCATCAAAGATACCACAATACGCGGCCTCTTCACGGTCTCCTTCTTTACCGCCTACGTGGTACCCCTGGTGGCCATTGCCCTGGTTTGGCGCTACATCTATCTGCCGGGCAAACAGGGGCTGCTCAACGTCATCATGGACTGGTTTGGCATCAGCCCTATCCGCTGGCTCAACATCAGCGAGTGGGCCCTGCGCTCCCTGGCCATCTTGCGCATCTGGAAAGAAGCAGGCTACGCTATGGTACTCTTCCTGGCCGGGTTGCAGGCTATTCCCAAGGAATTCTACGAAGCCGCGGATGTGGATGGGGCCAACAGTTGGCGCCGCTTTCTGCACATCACTGTGCCTCTCCTGACGCCCATGATCGCCTTTGTGGTGGTCATTACCACCCTGGGCGCGTTCCTGGCCTTCACCGAGGTCTACGTCATGACCCCGGAAGCCGGCGGCGGGCGGGGCGGCCCCAACTTCGCCACCAACCTCATGGCCTTTCACATCTTTAACACAGCCATCGCCTACGGTCACGAAGGCTATGGCAGCGCCATGGCCGCCGTCTTCTTTGTAATTATGGTGGCGGTGGGCTATGGGCAGTATCGGTTCATTCGAGCGACATATGAATACTAGACTGAGTATTCGAGATTGAGGAGAAGTCTATGTCTACGGTACTTTCCCCGGCAGCGGCTCACGTCCAAGGTCCCCTGCTGATAACCCCAGAGCAGCGTCGCCAGTTTGACGAAGATGGCTTTGTCTTGATTGAGGATGCCCTCACCCCTGGGAAAGTGGCGGAACTAATCCAGGTAATCGACGAGCTGACCACGCGCTATCGCAACGAGCGTAATCTGGACCCGCAAGAACCTTTTCAGATCCGTAACATTGTGGCTGCCCACCCCCGCTTCCGGCAGATGATCGACCACCCCCGCATCCTGCCCCTGGTCGTGGATGTGATGGGGGTCAACATCCAGATCCGCACTTCCCATATGGATGTGCGCCCCCCCATGCCCGCCACCGCAGCCCAGCAGCAGTTGGGGGCCAGGGACAGCTTCTTCCCCTTCCACTCGGACGGACCCAACTTTGGCTGGCCCACCACCGACGGCGTGGTTCCCTATATGGAGGCCAAGGTTGCCTTTTACCTGACAGATCTGACGACCCACAACAGCGGAGCCATCGTCGTGGTACGGGGCAGCCACCAGATCCGGCAGAAAGATGACCAGGGCAATTGGCTCTTCGACCCGGCCGATATTGTGGAGGTCAATGTACGGCCAGGGACGGCCATGATCTGGCGTACCGCGCTGATCCATGCAGTCACCCCCAATCTTTCTGGCCACGCCCGCAAGTGTCTCTACTACGGCTATACCCACCGCTGGATGCGCCCATCCGACTACGATCACCAGGAAGCAGCCGTCCTGGCCGGATGTACGCCAGTCCAACTGCAGTTGTTGGGCGAACTGGGCGGTGGCAGTCAAGCGTACAACGGGGATGATCCCCAGGTTCACCCCATCTCTCGCTATTGGCGCCCCCAGAATGAAGACATTCCGCTCAAAGCCTGGGCGGAGACATATCGCCCCGTCCCGGTGCCGGTTTAGCGGCGTCCAGAAATCACGGCTCAAGTGGACAGGTATCTGGCCTGCCGCCCCACCTCATACCTGTACCAGGTTGGCCAACTCAGTTTGAACATACCCAAATCACTTCACCTTCCCGGAAGGTGAAGTGATTTGGGATGAAATTCTTCAGCGAGGAGTGCCATGCAGCAGCGAACAGAACCCATGCAATCTGATGATCTGCGTCATGCCAGCGGTAGGGCCGCCCGCTGGCAGCGGCTGGTGACTCGCACCCTGGTTTACGTGTTACTGACCGCTGGCAGCATCGTCTTTTTTGTGCCCTTCTACTGGGTCGTCATCGCCTCCTTCAAGACGCCGGCGGAGCTGCAGACCATTCCCCCCACCTGGTGGCCCCAGGTCTTTACGGTGGCCAACTACCCCATTGTATGGCGGGCCGAGTTTGCCCGCTACTTTCTGAATTCCTTCATCTATTCCGGCGGCACCACAGTGATCGTTCTGATCACCAGTAGCCTGATCGGCTATGTGATCGTCAAAGATTCCTCCCGCCTGGGCAACATCATCTTCTGGTTTATTCTGGCCGCGTCCATGGTACCCTTTGTCACCTTTTTGCTGCCTCTCTTTAACATGCTCCTGCGCATCCAGAGGTTGCTGGGCGTCCCCATGATCAACACCTACTGGGGCATGATCATGCCCTGGGTGGTCTTCCCCTTTGGCGTCTTTCTCATGCGCCAGGCCATGTTTGGCGTGCCCACGGATCTGCTGGACGCAGCCCGCATTGACGGAGCCACAGAGATTGGCATCTACTGGCGGGTGGTCCTGCCTCTGGTGCGCCACAACATGGCCGCCTTGGCCATCATCGTATTTATCTTCAAGTATGACGACCTGCTCTGGCCCCTGGTGGTGGCCCAGCGCACGGATATGTACCCGGTAACTGTGGGGCTGGTGGAGTATGTAGGCCAATTTTTTATCGAGTACAACCTCTACACCACAGCTGCGGTCTTGACCATCGCCCCCATCTTTGTAATCTATTTGGTTCTGCAGCGTTACATCATTGAAGGTATTGCCACCCAGGGGCTCAAGTAAGTAAGTTTTTTGGGAATTGATGTCCGGCTTCAGGGCCAGGATTTGTTGAGGTATATCCGTGTAGCTGCGCACCGGGGTGCGGTTCTTGGGGATAAAGGAGTGGATGAAGTCCCGCTTTTCGGCAAAACCCAGGCCTGAGATATTGTCGCAGTTGTTGCACAGAAACACCCAGGGCATCGGTCACCGTCTGGGGGCGCAGGTCCGTGCCGCAGTCGATGAGAAGTCCCTGGTCACTTTCCAGTTGACGGTTTCGACCTTCCGGGAAGCGGCCAGAACAACTTCCCTATGCCCTTGATTTTGTGGCCGCTTCCCGGAAGGTTTTAAGTGCCATTCCTCTACAGCACAGCGACGGTGGCATTGTTGATGAGGTCCCAGTCCAGCCCGATGCCCATCCCCGGCCCAGTGGGGACGTGGGCGTAGCCCTGTTCGTCGATGTGGATATCTTCCAGCAGGCCAAAGTTGTAGACCGTTGGCGGCCAGAGCAGTTCAAAGAACTCGCAGTTACGCATGGCGCAGGCGCAGTGCAGATTGACCAGCTCCAGGGGATGATAGATGGTGCTGTGCAGTTCGCACTGGACGCCAAAGGCTTCGGCCAGGCGGGCGGTCTTCATGGCCGCGGTCACACCGCCTTTCCACGACACATCTGTACGCACCATATCCACAATTCGCTCCTGGATGCAGTAGGCCGCGCTGTAGTGGCTGCCGGCAATGACTTCCGTGCCGCAGATAGGGATGTCCAGCTTGCTGGTCAACATCTTCAGCCCGTAGAGGTCCACGTCGTAGAGGGGTTCTTCCAGCCAGTAGTAGTGCAGTTTCTCCAACTCCCGGCCCATGCGCAGAGCCTGCTCGTGGTTGTAGGCAGCCACTGGGTCCGCCATGAGGATGAAGTCGTCGCCCACCGCCTCGCGGCAGGCCCGATAGGCGGCCAGGTCAAAGGCATAGTTGCCGGGGGGATGGAGTTTGTAGCCGTGCAGCCCTCGCTCCTTGCAGCGCAGGGCCTCTGCGGCGTACTCCTCCGGGGTGGGGTGCAGCAGGGAGCTGGCGTAGACCGGCACTTTATCCCGGTAGCCGCCCAGCAGTTGGAAGAGGGGCAGCCCCGCTCGCCTGGCGGTGATGTCCCACAGGGCGATG
>JACQGT010000402.1 GCA_016199425.1 Chloroflexota bacterium | reverse complement strand
GTTGTGTGATGTGTCACTGGATAAAAATACTGTAGGGGCGCTGCTTGCTGCGCCCGACGCACAGCGATCGTGCCCGATGCACAGCGACCGTGCCCGATGCACAGCGACCGTGCCCGATGCACAGCGACCGTGCCCGATGCGCAGCGACCGTGCCCGACGCACAGCGACCGTGTCCGATGCGCAGCGACCGTGCCCGACGCACAGCGACCGTGCCCGACGCACAGCGGGCGCAGCAAGCAGCGCCCCTACGGATCAAATTATGCTGAGACTACGGCGTATACGGCGAATGTCGCCCGGCCCTGTGCGGCAGCAGCCGCCGATGAGTTGCGCGCCCGCCGCTTGCCAGAGACGGGCTGGCGCGCCAAAGTCGGTGAGACCGCTGCCTTCCCGCCAGCAGCGGGCAGCGCCATCCCAGACTTCGCCGCTGTTGGGGTAGCAGAGCAGGGGTTTGTGCGTGACATTTCTGGCCGCGGCCAGAAGTGGCTCCACAAAGCGGGGCGGCGTGCAGTTGACGCCCACAGCCACCACCTGGGGCGAAGCCGCGGCCAGGACCACGCACTCGGCAAAGGCTTCGCCGTGGCAAACGTGGCTGGCATCCCGGCAACTGAAGCTGAGCCAGGCCGGGGTATCGGGAAATTCGGCCAGCAGGGCCACCAGCGCCTCGGCCTCCACCCGGCAGGGGATCGTCTCACAGGCCAGCAGGTCAGCCCCGCTGGCGGCCAGTACAGCCATACGTGGCCGATGCCACGCCATCAACTCATCTTTCGTCAGGCCGTAATCGCCCCGGTACTCCGAGCCATCGGCCAGAAACGCGCCGTAGCAGCCAATGGACGCGGCCACCAGCGGGCGCAATCGTCCCGTCCGGTTGGCTTCCTCCGCCCAGAAATCATCCCTGGCTGCCCGCGCCAGTTCCACACTCAGACGCATCAGACGGGCCACTTCGGCGCTGTTCAGCCCGCGCCGGGCAAAGCCCTGGAAACTGGCCTGGTAGCTGGCGCTGATGGCCACATCCGCGCCCGCCGCGAAGTAGTCGAAGTGGAGTTGGCGGATCAGTTCCGGCGCGTCCAACAGCAGGCGGGCCGACCAGAGATCGTCGTCGATCTTTGCGCCGCGCTGCTCCAATTCCGTAGCCAGGCCGCCGTCCAGCACGACGACGCCCTGATGGGAGAAGAATGGGGTGAGGGGATTATCGTTAGTCATACGGGAAGTATAGCACAGGAAAAGGTGAAGGGATGAAGGGATGAAGGGATGATGGCATATCCTTTCATCCCTTCATCCTGTCAGGCTGCCATGCGCGTCTGCGCTCGTTCCCCGGCCATCCCTGCGCGAAACGCGGCCTGATTGGCGTCCAGGAGATTACGGTGGCGTTCGGGCAGATAGCGTTCCAGCGCGGTTTCGATGGTCGCGGCGGGGAGGACGGGGTGGGCCGCGCTCAGCGCGCCCAGCATTACGACATTGGCCAGGCAGATGTCACCGGCTGCTTCGGCCAGGTCGTTGGCGGCCACGGGAATCAGACGCATGTCGGGCCGGATCGGGGGAAGCTCAGCCAGGGAGGTGTTGACCACCAGCAGACCGCCCAGCCCCATCAGCGGCGCATATTTGACCGCAGAGGGCTGGTTCAGCGCCAGTACAATCTCCGGGTGGCGGGCAAAGGGCGAGCCGATGGGCCGGTCGCTGATCACAAATGCCACGGGCCATCTCTTGCCTCCAGAAAACGCAAAATCCCGCTTCCTGTCCGGCATCGTTCCCCTGGCTGGGGAAGATGTGCGCAGAACAGGCGAGCAGGATCGTCGCCAGCCACGCATCGCCGTTGATACGCATACGAATATCTATGAAACTACAGACTCACCCATGCGTGTGAACTGACCGGGCCGCAGGCATTTTGGCGATCTTGCGCCAGCGTTCCGCCGCGCCTGTGCGGAAGAGCGCCGGGTCGAAGTCGGCCAGAAACTCCCACCCCTCCAGAGCCAATCCTTCCTGCAATTCGTCGGTCAATACAAAATGTACGGTGTGGCCCTCACTCCGTATAAAGAACTCCAAAACGTCCTCTTTTCCATCGTCAATCACATTGACGACACAAGGGCGGTCGGTTCCCATCGGTTTTTGAAAATAGGTGGCAGAACAGCGGGCGCAGAAATTCAATGTAGCATCGCACAATCCCCGATCCATGACGATTTTCATAAGAGCCTCCTCCCGGATCCTCTGGGTGTTATCTGCTCCGACGCAGGTAAAAGCCAACACACGGCTCCATTCCAGTCTAGCATCCGGGCGGGGTGGGCGGATCAGTCATCTGGGCAGGATTCAGCGTGCCAGCCCATCAGAAACGGACGCAGATCAAATCGATATCAACGCAGATCACGCAGATTTGCAACGAAACTCTGTCAAAATCAGTGCAGATCAATAGAGATCATGAAAATCTGCGTCTCTTTCTTTCCCTGCCTTTATATCTGTCCGGCGGCAAGCACCTGGGCTGTATAGCGCCCGTCCCACATAATCTCTGTTTCCGAGCCATCCGCGTAGTGGGCCGTCACCTGCATTGTCTCGCTGCCAATCATTGTGTCCAGGTGCAGGGCCGAGAGATTCAGCCCCAATTCATCCAGTTCTACCGGGTCCATTGTGCCGCCCCCCGCAATGCCGCTGGCGTAGCCCCGGCCAAAGGCCAGATGGATGGCCGCGTTCTCGTCGAAGAGGGTGTTGTAGAAGAGCAACCCGCTCTGGAAGATGGGCGAGCTGGCATCGACCAGAGCCACTTCGCCCAGGCGACGGCATCCCTCCACGCCGAAGAACTGATCCAGCAGCGCCTCACCCTTTTCCGCGCCGTAGGCAACCACCTGCCCTTCGGCAAAGCGAAACCAGGCCCCGGTAACCTCCTGCTCGAAAGAGAAGAAGGGTTTGGAGGAACGGGTCCAGCCTTCGGCCCGGTGACGGTTGGGCGTGACAAAGGCCTCTTCCGTGGGGATGTTGGGGGAGAAAATGACACCGCCGGTGGTGGGCGATGCGCCGCTCAACCAAAAGGGTTGCGCGGTCAGACCGATGGTCAGGTCGGTGCTGGGTTTGCCATCCGGGCCGGGCGTGGAATCGTAGAAGTGCAGGGAGTCGATAGGACGGCTGTTGAGAAAGCGCGCCACCCCTTCCAGTTGGCGGATGTGCTCGGCCCAGCCTGTCCCGCTGCCGTCGGCTGACACGTGGGCGGAGGTCAGAATGGCGCGCCAGAGCGCTTCTGTCGCACTGTCGCCGGTCAACGCCGGGAAGACCTGTTTTGCCCAGGCCGGGGTGGCCGCGGCGCAGACACACCAGGCGATCTGATTGCGCATAACCGCAGTTCGCCAGGCCTTCAACTTCTGATAATAGGCGGTCTGCATACGGCGCAATCCCTCCGCATCGGCCCCATCCATCAGATGGGGAAATTCCTTGCCCACGACGCTGATGGTGGCCCAGCCCTCTTGCAAACGCGCGTCGGCCTGGGCGGCCAGGTTGTCGGGCAGATAGTCCAGAAATTCCGGGCGACTCTTCTCCAGTCGCGCTTTTTGCAGCAGAGGATCGATCCAGTCCACCTCGACGTAGCATGCACCGGCAGCGTAGGCCGCGCCGGCCAGCTCGCGTACGAAGGCCCGGTTGCCGATTTCGGCTTTGATAGAGAGAGACTGGTCCGGCTGGAGATTGACGCCCTGACGGACGACCAGCTCTGCATAGCGGTAAATCTGTTGTTGTAGGGTGTCCATTGAGGTTTGACCTGTGGCTTTCCGAGTGAGGATGTTTGTATTGCGTCTGAATTTCCGGCTGGGTGTGGTCTATGTTACTGTAGCTTCCAGCACAATGGCAATAGTGAGATAGGCTAAACTGTCATCTATTCCAGGAGAAAGGCATTTCCATGAATTCACCCGAAATTACCGTCTATGGAGCGCACTGGTGTCCCGATTGCCGACGCAGCAAAGGCTTTTTGGGCGAACACCAGATACCCTACCGCTGGGTAGACATCGAACAGGACGAGGAGGCCGAACAATTTGTCATCCAAAAGAACAACGGCAAGCGTATCATCCCGACGATTCTCTTCGCCGATGGCAGTGTGTTGGTGGAACCCAGCAACGCAGAACTGGCAGCCAAATTGGGGCTGGTGACCAGCGCCCGCCACAGCTTCTATCCGCTGATCGTCATCGGCGGCGGTCCTGCCGGGCTGACGGCGGCTCTGTATGCGGCGCGAGAGGCAGTGGACACTCTCGTCATCGAACGGGCGGCCTATGGCGGCCAGACTGCGGCCACGGAAAAACTGGACAATATGCCCGGCTTCCCCGATGGGGTGGAGGGGATTGAATTTGCGGGACGGTTGCGCGCCCAGGCCGAACGTTTCGGCGTGGAACTGCTGGAGGCCCAGGATGTGGCGAAGGTAACCGGCCACGACAACTATCACGTAGTCCACACAGCCGACGGCGGCGAATACACCTGCTGCGCGTTGCTGGTCGCTTCGGGCAGCCGCTACCGGCGGCTGGGCACTCCGGGCGAACGGGACTTTATCGGCGCAGGCGTCCATTTCTGCGCCACCTGCGACGGTCCTTTCTACAAAGGCAAACACGTGGCGGTGGTGGGCGGTGGCAACAGCGCGGCCGAGGAGAGTCTGCTCCTGACCAAATTCGCCGACAAAGTGACCGTTCTGGTGCGGGGTGACGCCTTCAAAGCCAGCCCGGTGATTGTGGAGAGTGTGCTGCGCAACCCGCAGATCGACGTCCATTTCCACGCGGAAGTGGCAGAATTTCTGGGCGCAGGGGGTAAACTGAACCGGCTGCGCCTGCGCAACAATCAGACCGGAGCCGAGGAGGAGATGGCCGCGGACGGTGCATTCATTTTCATCGGCCTGGACCCCAATACGGCCTTTTTGAAGGAATCTGGCGTGCGCGCCAACGAATGGGGCTTTCTCATCACCGGCCACGATCTAGTGCATGACGAGAGCCAGCGTCCGCCCGGTTTCGAGAAGCGCCAGCCGATGGTGATGGAGACGAGCATTCCCGGCATCTTCGCGGCGGGGGATGTCCGCCACGGCAGCACCAAACAGGTCGCCAGCGCCACCGGGGAGGGTGCCACCGCTGCGCTGCTGATCCGGGAGTATTTGAAGCAGGTGTAAAGAACCAGTGATCAGTGATCAGTAATCAGTTCCCCATGTGCGGTTGCATGCCACGGGGGATGAAAAACGACTCAGGACTCAGGACTTTGGACAATTTTTCAGGGCAG
>JACQGT010000369.1 GCA_016199425.1 Chloroflexota bacterium | reverse complement strand
TGGTGCTGGACGAGGCCGACGAGATGCTCAGTATGGGCTTCATCGAAGACATCGAAAGCATCCTGGCCGAGACCCCAGCCACACGCCAGACCGCTCTCTTCTCGGCCACTGTACCGCCGGAGATTCGCCGCCTGGCCGATGGCTATATGCGCCGCCCACAGTCTGTCAACATCGAACGCTCCCAAATGACCGTCGCCGCCGTTGACCAGCGCTATTATACGGTCAACCCCGCGGACAAAGTGGCCGCGTTGACCCGGCTGCTGGAAGCCGAGGAGATCAGCCGCGCTCTGATCTTTGCCCGCACCCGCGTGGGCACCGGCGATCTGGCCAGCGAACTGACTGCGCTGGGTTATCCTGCCGAAGCGCTGCACGGGGATATGGGCCAGGACGAACGGGAGCAGGTGTTGGCCCGCTTCCGTGGCGAACGGGTGAATGTGTTGGTGGCGACGGATGTGGCGGCTCGTGGGCTGGACATCGACGACATCTCCCACGTCTTCAATTTTGACCTGCCCCCCAACCCGGAAATCTATGTACACCGGGTGGGACGCACGGGGCGGGCGGGGAAGAGCGGCGTGGCCGTCACCCTTCTCACGCCGCCGGAACTCTGGCGTTTGCGCCGCATCGAAGGTTATACCAAACAGTCTGTGCGCAAGGAGAGCCTGCCCACTGTCGCCGAGATCGAAGCCCGCCGGGAGATTGTCCTCTTAGAAAAAGTGGGAGTCTGGCTGAACCGGGACCGTTGCCGCCGGGAGCGGGAGCTGGTGGAGCGGCTGGTGGCTGGCGGTCACGATCCGTTGGATGTTGCCGCGGCTGCGCTGAAGCTGGCGAGCGGTACGGAGAATGGCCGCCCGATTGCGCCTGTGCAAGAAGTGCGAGAAGGCCGATCCCACTCAGAGCGCCGGGAGCGCACACCCGTTGTCCGCGAACGGGGCCAGCACTGGTCCACCGATTCCCACGAAAAGGGGATGGTGCGCCTGAGCCTGAGCGCCGGGCGCGTTCAGGGCCTGCGCCCCAACGATGTGGTCAGCGCCATTGCCCGCCACGCCCAGATACCGGGCCGGGCCATCGGCGCCATCCACATCCGTCAGGACCACACATTCGTGGACGTGCCCGAACATCTGGTCTCCCAGGTCCTGAATGGGCCGGCCAGCTACCGCATCCACCGCAGCGAAGTGACGGTCGAGAGAGCGTAAAGAGGTTGCAGGTGGCAAGTGGCGTCGAAAGTAGCCAGTAATCAGTGAGCAGTAATCAGTGGTGATACAAGGCCACTGATTACTGCTCACTGTTCACTGATGAGATGCGCAGGTGGCTCATCGGCGCGCTTCGCTGAAGGCGATCAGTCGCCGCTGCTTCTCTTCCCACAGCACCAAAAACATCGTTTGCAGGCTGTTGCCCATTGTCAGGTGAGTGACCTGTTGCAGGGGTGGATTTTCGTCGTGACAGGCTTGCAGTCGGTAGTTGGGAATGCGCGGGCTGAATCTTCCGTTCCTGTTGATGGGTTGTTGAATAGGTGTGCTTGCTTCTGGTCTGGTTTGGGTCAGGCAACCTCTTCCAGTATCAGCGCGCGCTGCTCAGCCGGCAGCTTTTCCGAACCCTCGCGCAAAATCGATCGCTCGGCTTCAGCCTTGTGCTCGTAGAGAAAACCGAATACCGCCCGCGGCTCCTTCTCGCTGGCCTCGCGCAGTGCCCAGCCCACGGCTTTGCGTACCGTCGGCGCATCGTCCTGGAGCAGATGGGCGCAGATTTGCAAGGTAGCCGCCACGTTCGAGCGCCCCTTCTGGTTCATTGCCGCCGCCGTCGCTACTGTAAACCGTCGCCGCCAGGGATTGGGCGAGCCGGTCCAGTCCACCAGATCGGCAACGCGCCGGGGATTCTCAGCCACAATCGGCGCGGCCACACCCATCGCCAGTTGATCACAAACCTCCCAATCCGCCACCTGTTTGATCCAGCCGTCGATGGCAGCCCACAAGGGAGCTGCAGGCTCTTTTTTGATAGAAGAAGCCAGCCAGAAGATGGCGCACAATACTTCTTCCCGGCAGCGGCCCGCAAAAGTGAGATCGATCAGCGGAATCAGATCCGCCGTAGAGACGCGGGGATGGCGCTTCTTCAGGTCCGCAGCCAGGGCGCGTAGCTTTGGCACGCGTACGCCCAATACGCTCCATTGGCTGGGGACCAGTTGCTGGATTTTGGTGGCATAGTCCGGCTCCACCAGTGAGAGCAACTGCTCGTGGATTTCGCCCTGCAAACGTTCTGCTTGACTGCTCATTGTTTCTGCGCGTCTCCCCTGGCCAACCAGTCTACCTGCTCGCTTGTCAAGTATACGTCTCCCGCCCGCATACTGTCCTCTACCTGGGCCACACTCCGGCAGCCCACAATCGGAATGGTTGGAAATGGTTGATTTGTGAGATAGGCCAGCACAAGCTGGCTGACCGAATAGCCTGTCTCCTGGGCCAGTTGCTGCACCCGCGCCAACCGGGCCGCGTTTTCCTGGCAGCCAAATAGCTTCTGCTGATTCGGGCGCACATCCCCTGCCCGGCCTTGCGCCATCTTCTGAAAATAGCCGCCGGCCTGGGAGGAGTAAGGAATCGCGGCCAGCTCCGTGCGCCGGTGATAGGCGTAGGTTACGTCGTCCATTGCCACCGTCGTGGGGTCGCCTGTGGCCGCGGGATCGATCTGCGCCAGACTCCAACGCATCTGGTTGGCGACAAAGCCGGTAATGCCCCGCCCCGCCGCGTATGCCTGGGCCGCGGCGATGCGCTCCGCCCGCCAGTTGGAACAGGCGAAGTAGCGGATTTTCCCCGCCGCCACCTGCCCGTGCAGAGTGTCGATGATCTCCGCCACTGGTCGCGCTGTGTCGTCCCGGTGCAGCCAGTAGATGTCGATCCATCCGGTCTGCAAATTGCGCAGGCTCGTCTCCAAATCGTCTAGGATCTCGGCTGGCGACATACGGGGGACGTGCATTGTCGCCAGCTCCGGGTGTGCGCCTTTGGTCGCCAGGACGATAGAATCCCGCCTGCCGTTGGCAGCCAGCCAGCGTCCTATTGTCTTTTCGCTGCTGTTCTTCTCACCGGGGAGCCAATTGGCATAGACAGCGGCAGTATCGATAAAAGTGCCGCCGCACGCCACGTAAGCATCCAGCAACTGGTAAGCATCTGCCGGGGCGATTCCGTTCCCAAAATTCGAAGAACCGAGACAAATGGCGGACGGAGCAAGATCGGTTTGGGGAATTGCACTACTACGCATTCGTATTTCCCTGGTGGTGGTGTTGTGTCAGCCGTCAATTGATAAAAATAGCGTAGGGGCGCTGCTTGCTGCGCCCGGCACACGGCGGGCGCAGAAAGCAGCGCCCCTACCTGTCAAATTACGCTTGACGCGTCAGTAATTTGCCAATTGAAGGTAGCAGGTGTTGGGTATGACCAATCAAAAGTGGACGCAGATCAGCGCTGATCAATTCAAATCATGAAAATCTGCGTCCTATCTTTTCCTTTATTCCGCCATCTCCAACACAAAATAGTGTCCGGGATTCCACGCCTGGCAGACGAGAAAGAGCCGCCCGTTGTACACGTGCCAGATGACGTTGTGCAGGTGGTCGGCCAATGCCACGCCCAGTTCCTCTTTGGGGCGGACAATGGACAGTATCTGATAGTTCTCCCCGTCCAGAATATAAATGGGCGCGGGGCGGCGCTCCTTTTCCGGGTCGTCCAGGCTGCCGACGACTGCATACGAGCGCCCCTGCCACTCCACAAAGTCGATGCCGCAGGGCCGGGACGCCGCGGGCATGGGGTGGCTGGCGTGGAAGTGGCCGTCGTGGCTGTGGATTTGAATGCGGGAATTGAGCCGGTCCGCAATCGCTAGATGACCGCCGCCGGGTGTCAGATTGAAGCCGTGGGCTGTGCCAAACTTGCCATCTTCGTGGGGGTCCGTCGTCTTGCCGCCGAAGGTGCTGCGCCAACTGTGGCTGGGCAGATCTGCTGTGGAAATGTAGTTGGCCCCATAGCCGTCCGCTACCAGCAGTTGCTCACCCAGCGCAACCGTATCCGTCGGCTTGTAGGGCGTCTCGGCGTCGGCGTATTCGGCGAATTCAGGCCGGGAAAGGGTGTATTCCACAGCGCCGTCCAGCGTCACCACCGCCACAAAGCCGTTGTTGTTGGCGGGCAGAAAGAGACGGGGCGCGGCCTCCGTGCCGCCGATTTTCGTGCTGTGAAAGTTGACCTCGGCCAGTTCCGGCGGGAGTTCGATCAACGCCTGGCTGGTCAGGTCCGGGCTGATGCGCAACAGACCACAGCCGGGCATTCCATAATAGATTTGGCCGTGGCCGGGCCGCTTGTCCACGGCAAAGCCGCCGTGCAGCCGCACTTCCGAGGGTACTACCTTTTCCGGCAGGGTATAGAGGTCTTCGCATAGGGAGAAGGCGAAGGGGCGTTCACCGCTGGTCTTGCGGGACATGAAGGCTTCCTCTCTCTGTTGTTTTGCTACGGAGCCACAGTAATGACGGCATAGAAATAGTCGCGTTCCAGCCAGGCAAGTTCAAAATCACCCACTGAAACCTGCTTGTGCGGCTCAGACAAGTCACGTTGAGCGATCTTTTTGGCACGTTCCTGTATCTCCGCAATTTGGGCTGGGCTAACCGACAGGCGTCCGGTCTCCACGTCTACGTCTACAACACCCACCTGGCCCACATCGCCTGCTGAACGCTGAGACAGAATCACCGGCACCCGCCACAGGATGCGGTTGCTGAGTACCAGCTCCGGTTCGCCAGCGTGCATCATATAGCTGATCTGGCCCAGAATAAAGTTATCGGCTTTTTGCCGCGCGGCAAAGGACGAGACATTCATCGCGGCAGAGACGCGGATGTTAACTTCCAAATGGCCTGTTTGTGGAAGTGCCTGGATTGCTGCTACCATACATTCCTCTTTGCGGTTCGTTTGAAACTGCGGGGATTTCCTCTGTAGTATAGATGATTGATTCCCACTTGGCAATGTCGGAGCAGCCGGTGGGTGTACTTCAAAGTTGGGGCGAAGGCGTCTGAACGAATCACCTATTTTCGCTCGCACCCACGACCTGCTGCTCTGGCTGCTGCAGGCCACGCGCAGCTTCCCCCGGGAAGAACGTTTTGGCATGGCCCAGCGGCTGCGAGAAAAGGCCTTTGGCATCCAGGACGCGCTGATCGCCTCTGTGCGGGATGCGGCCCACAAAGAGAGCCACCTGATCCAGGCCGACATTCACCTGACCTCCTTGCGCAAGGCGTTGCTGCTCTCTTTTCAGTTGGGTCTCCTCACAGCCGGCCAATACCGGCATGTGAGCCAGATTGATGGGGATGTGGGGCGGCTGTTGGGGTCAATGCGAACGAAGGGGGAAGGAAACGCGGGCAAGGCGAATGCCCCAGCCCGCCGTTGATGGCAGGCAAGAAAGCAGCGGCGGGCTAGCAGCCCGCCCTACAAAAGTCGGCCCGGCCCAAGAACCGTTTTGCAGGTTCAGGGGCCGGGCCTCTGCGCTATATGCCCGAAGCACCCTCTCCCAGCCTCCCCCGCCGCGGGGGAGGGGTTGACCACTCGTCTAGCTGTCGGATGTACGCCCAACAACTGATCTGCCGTCAACAGTCCCTCCCCCAGAGTGGGGGAGGTTAGGTGGGGGTTTCCCGGCCAGGACCGAGTCGCGCCATCTCTCATGGCAGCCTCGGAGCAGCGGCGCATTGCCCCTGCCCATTTCCGGCGGGGACGTAACGCAAGCTGTTAGCTTGC
>JACQGT010000368.1 GCA_016199425.1 Chloroflexota bacterium | reverse complement strand
GCGCGCGCCCAATCGCGAGTCGTTGAAAGAGAAGGCGACCAGAATGACAATCGGTGCATACAAAAAGAAGAAGGAAAAAATCATATTGGCCCAGAGCAGACGCTTGCCCCAGCGCAGGAAACGGTTGCCTGGCGCTTGTCGCTCGTTCATAGACCCGCCTCCCCGTCCCGGCGCTCGCTGCGTAGATAAAAGACCACACCCACCATCAACAGAACCATAAAGACCACCGAAATGGCCGAGCCAAAGGGCCAGTTGAGGGCGGGGCCAAACTGCTGGGCGAGCAGATTGCCCAGCATCGCCACCTTACCCCCGCCCAGAATTGTGGGCACGATGTATTGGCCGGAGACGGGGATAAAGACCAGCACAACCCCGGCCCCGATCCCCGGCGCGGTGAGGGGCAGGATGATACGCCGGAAGACGCTGAGATAGTTCGCCCCCAAGTCCTGGGCCGCTTCCACCAAATCGAAGTCCAGCTTTTCGATGGATGCGTACAACGGCAGCACCATAAAAGGCAGGGAACCGTAGACCAGACCAATCAGCACCGCCGTGGGCGTGTTGATCAGTGCTACCCGCTCAAAGCCCCAATCCTGCAGGAGTGTATTGAGCAGGCCGTTGTTGTTGAGAATAAATTTCCAGGCGTAGGTGCGCACCAGAAAGTTGGTCCAGAAAGGGATGAGGACCAGAAAAAGATAGCTGCTGTGCACGTGGGCTGGTTGCAGGGCGATGAAATAGGCCAGGGGATAGCCGATGAGCAGACATACCGCGGAGGTGAGCGCGGCCCACCAGAGGGAGCGTAGAAAAATAATCATAAAATCGTTGATCAGCGCGCCATCTGTGGGGCCAAAGAGCTTGGCGTAGGATGAAAAATCCACAATCCACAGCACGCCGCCCCCGTCCTTGCGAGTAAGGATACTGTAAATAATCACCAGTGCGCCGGGCAGCAGAAAAAAGAGGAGCAGCCAGCCTGCGCCGGGTCCCAGCAGGAAGGCGAGCAATGCTTTACGGCGTTGGGTCATACGTTAAGTTTCCTGAATGTATGATGCAGAAAGGGTGAGCAGTGAGCAGTGAGCAGTGAGCAGTTGGACAAGTGCCGATAACTGATTACTGATTACTGACTACTCTTCTTATGAGACCAGCACCCGGGCAAAAACCGCTTCCCAGCCCACATCCACTGTCTGGCCCAGGGCAAAGCGGCTGGAAGCCACATTCATATTCTGCTGGCGCACGACAATTTGGGTCTGGGGAGCCAATTCCACCACATAGCGGGTGTCTGTGCCCATAAAGACCTCTTCCACAATCACACCCGCAAAACGCTCCTCGTCCGGGTTGTGGGACGCGCCCGCGGGGTACATCTGTACCTTCTCCGGGCGAATGGCGAGAAAGGCGTCGGTGTTGGCCGTGAGCGCGTGGTCGCTGGACGCGGTCATCGTCATCCCCGCCACCTGCACGTGGGCCGAGCCGTCCCGATAGTCCACCACCTGGCAGGGCAAAAAGTTGGTGTCGCCGATAAAGTCCGCCACAAAGCGGTCCGCGGGCCGGTCGTAAATCTCCTCCGGCGTACCCACCTGGCGCAGCACCCCGTGGTCCATCACGCCGATGCGGTCGCTCATCACCAGCGCCTCTTCCTGGTCGTGGGTAACGAAGACAAAGGTGATTGCCAGTTGGCGTTGCAACTCCTTCAACTCCAACTGCATGGCCTTGCGCAACTTCAGGTCCAGCGCGCCCAGGGGTTCGTCCAGAAGCAGCACCTGGGGCCGGTTGACGATGGCCCGGGCCAGGGCGATGCGCTGGCGTTGACCGCCGGAGAGTTGGTTGGGCTTTTTGTTGCCAGAATCAGGCAGACGCACCATCTCCAGGGCTTTGCTCACCCGTTTGCTGATTTCATTTTTGGCAATGCCCTTCATTTCCAGGCCAAAGGCCACATTGTCGATGACCGACAGATGGGGGAAGAGGGCGTAGTTTTGAAAAACCGTATTGACGTTGCGCTTGAAGGGGGGCAACTGGCTGACATCTTTACCGCCCAGGAGGATCGAGCCGGCGGTGGGTAGTTCAAACCCGGCAATCATGCGCAGGTTCGTCGTCTTGCCGCAGCCACTGGGGCCGAGGAGGGAGAAGAACTCTCCCTGGCGAATGCCCAGGGAGACATCTTTGACCGCTGTAAAGCTGCCAAAGCGTTTGGTGACAGTGCGCAATTCGACATCGAAGCGTTCGGCCATGCCGGGACTCCTCGGGGGGTCTGAAAACTGACAGAAGAAGTCCATCTTGAGAGGTGGATAGGGCGAATAGTACTACGAAGTCGGTCTGCGCGCAATTCACGGGAACATTCGTTTCCATTTTCAGTAGACCGCAACAGATGATCCCCGCCGGTCCGTGACCGGCGGGCGGGTCACGGACCACGCCCGGAGCAGTGCGGCCTACTGATTTTGTCCGACGGTGGAATCGGCGTATGATGGGGCGAACGGAATCACCCAGCGGAGGAACAGTTGAGGAGGCACTGATGACACCCGTGCTATAGTTTTCCAGATAATCATTTGTAGGGGCGCTGCTTGCTGCGCCCGGTACACAGGAGGCGGGCGCAGCAAGCAAGCGCCCCTACAGAGAAAATCTTTACCTGAAAAACTATAGAAAAATCGCCGACGAGCTTGTCATATCCCCCAGGAAGCGATTTGTAATCGCACTTTTGCCGGGAGAACCCAACCTACGACGACTCGTAGGGCGGATTGGTAATCCGCCCGGACGGAATGCCATTCCGTCCTACAGCGCTGACCACTACACAATCCCCACAGAACCCCGCCACAATCAGCCTGTGTAGACTGGCAGTCGGTAGCAGTTACTACCCTTCGACAGGCTCAGGACACCGCCTGCCACCTGCCACCGAGGAGCAACAATGGAAGCCATCCGTATGGGGACGCAGAACGGCGTCATCGGCACAACTGCCGCCTGGGGCCGGGTGGAAGCCGCGACCATCGGTCTTGCCATCCGCCGCCTGCAGGAGCGCAAGCACGACTGGGCGCTGCTGCCCATCAGCGAAAAGGTCCACCACCTGGACCAGTTGCGCCAAAACCTCATCCGGGTGGCCGAGCGCTGGGTGAAGAGCAGCGCAGAGGCCATCCACATGCCCCTGAACTCCCCCTGGGTCAACGAATTGTGGATGGGCGGCCCCTGGGCGCTGCTCTGGGGCATCGACCGTTACCGGGAGACGCTGGCAGCCCTGGCTCAGGGCAAAGACCCCCTCTCCCTGACCGCAGGCATCCGCACTACCAGCAGCGGCCAACAGGCCGTCAGCGTCTTTCCTCTGCATCCGGCGGATCACCTGCTGATCAGCGGCGTGCGCGCCGAAGTCTGGATGCAGCCGGAGGTGAATCGACAGACCCTTTCCGATACGATGGCGGGTTTCTACAGGCAAGCCCAGCCCACAGGGAAGGTCACTCTGGTTTTGGCCGCGGGCAATATCAGCAGCATTGCGCCGATGGATATGCTGCACAAATTGCTGGCCGAGGGGTCGGTCTGTCTGATGAAGATGAACCCGGTCAATGACTACGTGGGGCCGATTCTGGAAGAGATTTTCGCGCCCCTGCGCGCCTACGGCTTTGTGGATTTTGTCTACGGGGGACCGGATGTGGGGGCCTATCTGGTGCAGCATCCCGGCGTTGACGCCATCCACATGACCGGTAGCATCCATACCCACGACGCGATTGTCTTCGGTTCTGGACCAGAGGGCGCGGCCCGCAAGTCCCGCAACGAGCTGATCCTGGACAAACCCATCAGCAGCGAGCTGGGCAACGTGACGCCGACGATTGTCGTCCCCGGTCCGTGGACCGAAGATGACCTGCGCTTTCAGGCCGAACACATCGCCACCCAGAAGCTGCACAACGGCGGCTTCAACTGCGTGGGCAGCCAGATTCTGCTTACTCCGGCGCAATGGGCACTGACCGACCGGCTGCTCTACTATCTGCGCACAGTCATGCGCGAGCTGCCGGAGCGCCATCCCTACTATCCCGGCGCGGAGGAGCGGCTGGAACGTGCGGCCAGCCATCCCCAGGCCGAGCGGCTGGGCGACCGACCCGGCGGTCCGGTGCTGATCACAAACCTGGACGCGCAGAGCGACGCCGCAGCCTTTCGGGACGAGAGCTTCTGCGCGGCCCTGGCCGAAACCCGGCTGCCCGGCGACGATCCGGCTGCCTTCCTGCGCCGGGCAGTCATCTTCTGCAATGAACGGCTGTGGGGGACACTGGCCGCCAATATACTCATCCACCCGGCCACCCTGCACCGCCACCGGAGCGCCTTCGAGCAGGCGCTGGCCGATCTGCGCTACGGCAGCATCAATGCGAACATCTGGGCCGGAGCGGGCTTTCTGCTCTCCCAGACCAGTTGGGGCGGCTGCCCCGGCCACACCCTGGAGAACGCGGGCAGCGGCATCGGCCAGGTCCACAACACCTTTCTCTTTGACCGGGCGCAGAAGAGCGTCGTCTACGGCGACTTTGCCCCCTTCCCCCACAACCTGCGCCCCCGCTATCTGCTGCACGGCGAGCGCCACATCCTGCCCAAACCGCCCTGGTTTGTCACCAACCGCACGGCCGCGGCGACGGCCCGAGACCTTTTCTACTTCACCGCCGATCAAAAAGCGTGGCGGCTGCCGGGGCTGTTCTGGCACGCGCTGAGGGGGTAGAAGGTGGCAAGTTGCAGGTGTTGACCCAATCGCTGATCGCCGTTCGCTAGTCGCCACTCCCCGTTCGCCACTCCCCGTTCGCCAGTCGCCGGTTGATGGACACTTTGCGGTGGTTGGCGTATAATCTCTACCACAGAGGTTGATTGTCTGAGGAAGGGAGAAATTCGATGTTAGACACAATTGCAGATGAACCCACTTGGGTCGTTCCCCTGCGCCAAGAAGAAAGTGGAAGGCTGGTGGTTGGAGAAAGTCGAGTTCCGCTGGAAACTGTGATCGGAACTTTCAACGACGGGGCGACACCTGAGGAGATTGTCTTCCAATTTCCGACGCTCCATCTAGAGGATGTCTATTCCACTGTCGGTTACTACTTGTATCATACAGAAGAAATTGAGCGCTATTTGCATCAAAGACAGGTAAAAAGTGAGCAGGTGCGCCGGGAAAACGAAGCGCGCTTCCCCCAAGAAGGAGTACGCGCCCGCTTGTTGAAACGGAGGACAACGCAATGAATGACGTAATGACAATTGCCGCATCGTCCAGGCTCAATGAAGTACTCAGGATCGCACAAGTCTTCTCCACCAGCGAAAGGGTATTGCTGGCGAAGCTGCTTCTCGACAGCGTAATCCACGAACAGGAGCAGGACGAGGCCGACTGGCAGCAGATGGGATTGGCTTTCTTTGAAAAGGATTGGGACAATCCTGACGACGCTATTTACGACAACTGGAGAGAGTTGTATGAAGTGCAAGCGGGGTGATATCGAGAAATCTACACTCAGTAGATCACGAAAGCTATCGAAAACGAGGAAGGAGCATCCTCAGATGCGGCTCTCACCAGACTGAACCGGCATCTGAGGCGGTGTCCTGAGCCTGTCGAAGGGATGCCTATTCCGCACGAAATCGTGAACTACTGACACTTTCAGACGAGGAGACTGAAATTGACTAACACGAATCAGCCCCTCCGTTCCCCCCGCTCCGGCCTGTGGCGGCGCTGGCAGGAGATCCGTCTGATCGGCCAGGACCCGGTGTTGGGTCTGGGGCTGCTGCTGGTGGGCGTCTTCGTCTTTCTTTTCATTGCCTGGCCTCTGCTGCGTGTGATCTGGCAGGGCTTCTTCGATCCCGTAACCGGGACTTTCGACACCCGCTACTTCAACCAATACTTCGACCCCTACTACCAGCGCTACAACTTTTTTGTCCTGCGCAATACACTGGCGATGGGCTTCTTCACCGCGCTGGGGGGGACTGCCCTGGGCTTCGTCTTTGCCTACACAGTTGTGCGCTGCAACATCCCCTGGCCGCGCTTCGTCCACGTGCTGACGCTGCTGCCGACGATTTCCCCCCCCTTCGCCATCGCCATCGCCTCCATTCTGCTCTTTGGCCGGGCCGGGCTGGTGACAAAACGCATTCTGGGCATCGACTTTGCCCAGGGCGTCAACGACATTTACGGGGTGGACGGGCTGGTCTTTGTGCAGATCATCACCTTCTTTTCCGTGGCCTATCTGATCATCCGGGCTATGCTGGAACGGCTGGACCCGGCCATGGAAGAGGCGGCCCTGAGTCTGGGGGCCAGCAAATTCCACATCTTCCGCACGGTGACATTGCCCCTGCTGATTCCAGGACTGGCCGGTTCGTTTCTGCTCCTCTTCGTAGAATCCCTGGCCGATTTGGGCAATCCACTGCTGTTGGGCGGCAATACGACGGTCCTCTCCACGGAAATTTTCCTGGCGGTCAACGGCCAATACGACCAGCAGAAGGGCGCGGCCCTTTCGCTGGTGCTGCTCATCCCAACGCTGTCCGTTTTCCTGCTCCAGCGTTACGTCGTCAGCCGCCGCTCCTACGTGGCCGTCACCGGCAAGCCCAGCGGCGGCCAGTTGCTGGTCAAAGAGCCATTGATTCGTTGGACATTTATCACCATCACCTTCCTGACCCTGCTGCTGGTGATGGCCCTCTACATCTCCATTTTGATCGGTTCCTTCACCACTCTGTGGGGCATCAACTACACGCCAGACCTGAGCCACTACGCCACGGCTTTTACGCGGGGGATGAACGCCATTCTCTCCACCACTTTCCTCTCCGCCATTGCGACGCCCATCGCCGGTCTGGTGGGGATGATTGTGGCCTATATGGTGGTGCGCAAGAGCTTTTCCGGCAAAGAGACGCTGGATTTCGTCTCCAATCTGGGCGGGGCTGTGCCGGGCACAATCCTCGGCATCGGCTACATTGTGGCCTTTATCAACGCGCCGATGGTGGTGGTAGGGCTGGTCTACGCGCTGCTGGCTGCCTATCTGGCCGGCAACGCGGCGAAGGGATGGCCGGGCCGTGTCGCCATCATTGCCGTGGGAACAGTACTGGGCTACGGCCTCAACTGGCTGCCCTTCTACCTGCGGCTGGACGAGAATGGCTGGCGCTGGCTGCTGGTGGGCGGCTTTCTGCTGCTGGCGATTCTGGCCTGGCGGCTGGCCCAGCCGGGGCGGGGACGCAACGCCGCGCTGGTGCTGCTCGGCATGGCCCTGCTCCTGGCCATCTATAATCTCAGCCCGCTGATCGTCGATCCCATGACCCGCTGGGGGCGCACTCTGCCCGGCCTGATCTGGCCCCGGGTGCTGGGCAAAACAGCCGGCGCGATCCGGGTCTTTACCCAACCGACAATGGCGATTCTCGGCTTCACCTATCTAGTGGCGGCTGTCTATGCGCTGGCCCAGGTGAAGGAACGCTGGCGACCGCTTGTGGCCGGTGGTATTCTGATCGTCTGTGCGTCCCTCGTCTTCTTCGGTTCCCCCCTGGCCCTGGTGGGAACACCCTATATTGTCATCGCTGCTTATGCCGTGCGCAGCCTGCCCGCGTCCGTGCGCGCCGGGGTGGCCGCGCTGCAACAGATCGACCCGTCCATCGAAGAAGCGTCCACCAATCTGGGCGCGGACGCGGGCTACACCTTCCGCCGGGTGACGCTGCCGCTGATTCTGCCCGCCTTTATCGCCGGGCTGATCTTCGCCTTTGCCCGCCACATGACCAGCCTCTCGGCCATCATCTTCCTGACTACCGCGGAGTGGCCCATCCTGACTGTCTGGATTCTCAGCGAAGTGGAGCAGGGCGGCATGAGCACCGCGGCGGCCTATTCGGTCATCCTCATCGCCATCGTCCTGGCCGCCATCGGCCTGCTCTATCTGCTCCTGGGCCGGGCCTTTGCCAGCCAGACGGACGTGGATTTGTCTATCGGATGACAGGGTGGCCGGGTGAAGGGGTGACAAGGTGACGTGCCTGCTCGCACCCCATCACCATCTCACCTTGTCACCTTGTCATCTTCTGGAGAACCGCCGTGTACCTACGCCTGGAAAATCTGTCGAAAATCTTCGCATCCCGTGATGGGGGCAAATCCGTGCGGGCCGTGGATGCGGTCAACCTGGACATTAAACAGGGCGATTTTGTCACGCTTCTCGGTCCTTCCGGCTGTGGCAAGACGACGACACTGCGCCTGATCGCCGGCTTCGAGTTCCCCAGCGAGGGGCGGATTGTGCTGGACGGGCGGGACATCGCCGACGAGCCGCCCAACCGGCGGGATATGGCGATGGTCTTCCAGAGCTACGCCATTTTCCCCCATCTCAGCGTCTTCGAGAACATCGCCTACGGGCTGAAAATCAAGAAAGTCTCCGGGGCCGAGTTGCGCCGTCAGGTGGGCCAGGCGTTGGAGATGACCGAACTGAGCGGTCTGGAAAATCGCCAGCCCAACCAGCTTTCCGGCGGCCAGCAGCAGCGGGTGGCCCTGGC
>JACQGT010000371.1 GCA_016199425.1 Chloroflexota bacterium | reverse complement strand
GCCGATGCCGTTGTCGATGTAGACGGCCCGCTTGTAGTGCTGCCGCCAGGTCCCCATCACTTCCATCAGATAGTCGGCGTTGTCCTTGCCATATTTCTCCACATATTCGTCATAGACTGCGGCCAGATCGATCTCCAGCCCTGTACCCAGAGAAACGCCGCTGTTGGCCTTGCGCTCCATATAGTCATTGGTATACCAATAAGTGCCCGGCTCCTCCTCAAAAGTCTGTTTGTAGCGCGCCCTGTCGCCCAAAAAGAGGGTGATGCAGTCGTGGGCTTTGGGGATCACCAGCGGGGTGTGGCGGGCTTGCAGGCCCAGTGTCGCCTGGCCGCACAGACCGTAGATCAGTACAACCGCGTCGTATTTGTCCGGGCTGGCGCTGTCAATCGCTGCCTGAAGTGTGGCGCGCAGTTCGCCGGGCCGGTTGTGCAGGCCGATTTCGTAGAGGGTCAGATCGACCAGATGGGGTGATTGGGCCGCGCAGAGATAGGCAATGCGGGCCAGGGCTTCACAGCCCAGACACTTTAGGCGGAGGGGGCGTTGGGAATCGGTGAACGTCATGCGTGTCTCCCTTCGGCTGGCGGATAGGGTGCGTAATGGCGAATGGCCCGCGCCATTGCCCAGACATTTTCGAGTTTACAATAGGATGTGAGGGAGTTGGCGCTGCTGATCATATAGCCGCCGCCCGCGCCGATGACTTGAATACGCCGGCGTACTTCATCTTCCACTTCGTCTGGCGTGCCCATTGTCAGGGTATAGTGCAGGTCGATGTTGCCGATGAGGCAAACTTTGCTGCCGTAGTCCCGTTTCAGGGCTTCGATGTCCATCGGCCCCGGCTCGATGGGGTGAAGACCGTCGAAACCCAGGGTGAGCAGATCGTCGAGAAAGAGCATCAGATTGCCGTCGGAATGGAAAATCCAGGGGAAACCCTCGCCTTTGATGGCCTGGGCCACCCGGCGCATGTGGGGCATGAAAAGTTCGCGCAGGACAGCGGGCGAAAACATCGGACCGGATTTGTAGGCCATATCGTCGAAGGTCCACACGTAATCTACGCCTACGTCCCGCAGGTGGCGGATGATGGCGATGGACCAGTCGGCGTAGCGACCCAGGATGGTGTCAATCAGATCCGGGTCATCGGCCAGGGCGTAGGAGAAGTTCTCCAGTCCCAGGCTAAGCAATGTGGGGGAGACGCCCAGGCGCATACTGGCGGCGATGGCGTACTTGCCGTCAATGCGCCTCACCAGCTCTTCTGCGTCCCGGTAGAAGGCTGGATCTTCGGGATCGGGAAAGGTGACAGATTCCAGATCTGCCCGGCTGCGTATCTGAGGCGTTGTCACAAAAGCAATGCCGTCGTGTTCTTCCACATCGGCAAAAATGGGTGGGCGCAGGATGGCGTTGATATTGTCCAGTCCCAGCACTTCGTTCAATTCTTCGGGCAAAAAATTCGATCTTCCCATTAGCGCCCGCTGCATGGGAAGATCGATGCCGCCCTCTACCCACGGCACCCGATCCGGCTGCTCGCGGCGCAGAGCAGCCAACACCCGTTCTCGAGAGTTCACAGTTGCCTCCTCGTATTGGTGATGCGGATTTATAACTGTACAGTACACCGGACCAGTGAGCGCTGATTGAGTAGCCGAGTCTGCGAGGCGTATCGAAATCAAGCGAACGGCACCCAGAGGGTACCCGCCCGCTTGGTTTCGATACAGCCCAAATGCGGCCTACCCTTCGACAAAGCTCAAGGACACCGCTCAACCGGCGCTAGTCTTCAGGCTGAAAGTGACCGATTCCACCAGATCAGCCACGTCCAGGCTGCAGATCTGGGAAAAGCCGTCTACTACTTCGACAAAATAGAGCCACTTGCGCTCTGGCCCCAGGAAGGGGTGGGCGTGATAGCGCTGGCCGCGCACAATCGGCGTCAATTCTCGGAGGACTTCCACCTGCTGTCGCTGGGGGTCGAAGGGGTGGCGCACCCAGAGCAGTTGGTGGCCTTCTGTGCCCACCTGATTCTCGTAGAAGTTGACCAGCCCCGCGGGGTCTCGCCCGCTGTGGATGTAGCCGACGTTGGGCAGTCGCGTTTCGCGAAAGCTGTCGTCGGCCAGGTCGTAGCGGCCAATCCAGACCTGGCGCTGGCCGCTTGTGTCGTCGTTGGCCTCGTAGAAGATGCCCCGTTCGGTGATGACGTTGTGGCAGACTGAGCCGTGTCCCTCGCCCCGGGGCCGCAGAATGCGCTGTCCCGTGCCGTCGATGCGCACGCTCCACATACCGTTCTCGCCCTGCACGTGGTTGATCAACAGCCGCTCGTTGTCCACAAAGAAGACGTGATGGACGTGGAAGGGCACGTGCAGTACGTCCCGGTAGACGCCGGTGGCCGTGTCGATCAGTCCGATGGTGCAGGGCATGGCATCCCGCCAGGCCTGGAAGTCGAAGGGTTGGCGCATGACTTGCAAGCTCTCTCGTTCGGCCAGGGTCTGGGCAAAGGCGGCCCGGTCGCCGTGGATGAAGGCGAAGTGGCGTCCATCCGGCGAGAAACCGCTCTGGCCAATGGGGACGCGCCCGCTCAGGTCGTACACCCGGCGATTCTCCAGGCTCTCCAAATGGGTAGCGCGCAGCTCCTCGTCCTGAAAGTACCAGACTTCCCGGCCAATGCCGTTCAACGCGGCCAGGTGGGCATAGACACCTCGCACCCGCTGCTCACACCAGATGGCCCAGCCACTATCTGGTGTGTGGCCGTCGCTCAGTTGGACAATCTCGCCGCTGCTCAGGTCCAGCCGGTAGAGTTGCACCCAGCCGCTCCGTTCGCTGTGGAAGACGAGATAGCGGTTGTCCGGGGTGATGGAATCGACGAAGTAGTAGAGGGGATAGGAGAAAGCGGGCGCACAGGTCAAACGGCGCAGGCTGCGGCCTGTTTGCGGGTCGGTCGTCGTATGCCACTCCGCGGGATAGGTGGTTGCGATGGGCATTTCAAGCTCCTTTGATGCGTGGCTGATTTTGAGGTATGCTTGTGTTATTCAGTGTGGCGTTCTGCTGTCAGGAGGTATACAAATGGCGTATCCGTTTCCCGGTATGAATCCTTATTTGGAGCGGGCTTCTTTGTGGCCCGATCTCCATCTTGAACTGATGCGCAATATTCGTTTGGTTCTTGCAGGCGCAGTAGCTCCCCGTTACTACGTGGCGGTTGAAGAACGCACTTATATTGCCGCGCGCGATCCCGAGTCCTTTATAGGACGGCCCGATATAGCCGTCATCGGCTCGCCAACACTGGTCTTGGCGGGCGTCGCCATCGCTCCTGTCAACGGAAGTGCTGTTTCTGTCATTGTGCCTGTTTCGGATGAAGTACGTGAACGCTATCTGGAAATCCGCGAACGGGGCACAGACCGGGTGATTACCGTCATCGAAGTTCTGTCACCGGCCAACAAAGCCAAAGGCGAAGGACGGCGGGTCTACGAAGAAAAACGGCGCACTGTCCTCGACTCGGCCACCCATCTGGTGGAGATCGATCTACTGCGCGGCGGCGAACCGATGGCTGTCTATCCACAGACAGAGAGCGACTACCGGATTCTCGTCAGCCGTTCCTGGGAGCGTCCACGCAGTTTTCTTTACCCCTGCAACCTTCCCGATCCTATCCCGGCTGTTCCCGTCCCCCTGCAAAAGGGTGAGGATGCGCCGCGCCTCTCTCTGGGCGAATTGCTGCCCCGCATCTACGACGAAGCGCGTTACGATCTGCGCATTGACTATTCCACCCCGCCCCCGCCGCCACCCCTGACTGACGAACAATCTATCTGGCTGGGCGAAGTTTTGAGAGATTAGGAGGTCCCGATGGCTTATCCTTTTCCCGGTAGACATTTTTTCACCTTGTCACCCGCTCATCTTGTCACCTTGTCAGGTATAAATCCGTGTCCTTTTTTCAGGGCAACGTTCTATTCTTCAGGGACGGTGTTCTGCTCGTAAAACAGCAGCAGAACGGAGCCGTAGCGGCGGCGGTCGTACTCCACCAGATTTTGCAGGGGGACGGGCCGATCCTCTTTGGGATCGATCTGGACAATGGCAATGCCGTCTTCGCCCAGCATCTCCGGGCGGCTGTCCACCAGCAACAGGGCATGAGTCCATAGCTCCTTGTATTGGGGCGGAGCGATAAAGACAATATCGAAGGGATCGCCCCGGTAGCTCTCCAGAAAAGCGAAGCTGTCGCCCTGCAACACCTGGGCATACTCGGCCAGATTGCAATGGGCCAGGTTGGCCCGAATCGTCTCCACCGCCTGCCGGTTGCGGTCAATAAACTGGACAAATCCGGCTTCCCGACTCAACGCTTCGATGCCCACCGCGCCGGTCCCGCCGAAAAGGTCCAGCACCCGCGCGTCCACCACCCAATCGCCCAGGATGGAAAAGAGCGACTCTTTGGCCCGGTCGGTGATGGGCCGGGTAGAATCCCCCGGCACGGCCCGCAATTTGAAACCCCGCGCACTGCCCGCGATGACACGCATTGTCCCCCCAAGAAGAGTGGCATAGATAGCCGGTGCGCGGAGGAAGTGAACAGTAATCAGTGGAAATATACCATTACTGATTACTGCCCTGAAAAATAGGACGCTGATGACGCTGATCTGAATTGATCTACGCTGATAAAATCTGCGCAAATCAGTTGTTT
>JACQGT010000370.1 GCA_016199425.1 Chloroflexota bacterium | reverse complement strand
GACGCGGATCAGCCGCTCGCCAAAAGGCAGGTCGTCGTGCAGACCGCTGGTCTCACCTTTGGCGTACAGGTCACCGGCCAGATTGTCCAGCACACCCTTATACTCCTCGATAATCGGGTCCAAGTCCTGCGCCGGGTCGAAGAGTCCCCGCACCAGCAGGTAGCCCTCTTTCTCAAACTGTGTGATTTGCTCGCTGGTTAGTGATCCCATGGATTGTTTCTCCTGAAGTCGAATTCGTACTTGCACACACCCACAATGACGGCTGACGACAGACCGCGGACAACAGACGAACGACGGGCGTATCTGTATTATTTGTGGTCTGCGGTCTGCGGTCGTCAATTCGCCGTATCCGCGTTCATATTCTCGCCCCGCAGCAGGAAGGCCCGGATATCGTAGCGGCCTGGGCGGATGGGTTGCAGATGGCCCGACTCCACCATCAGGTCCAGGGGGTTGAGCCGGGTCTGTACGGGCATGACAACCTTCTCGTGCATGCGGGCGGATTCGTAGACCGCGTGGATCATCTGCAAGGCTTTGTAGCCATTCTCACCTCGGCCCCGGTGGCTGTCAATTTTGCCTTCGATCCAATCGGCCAATTCATCGGCCTGCCCAGCGCCCCCTTCCAGCCACTCGAAGCGGCTGCCCTGCTCCTCCACTTTGAAAAATTTGCCGTCGGGCGCGTGGCGCTGCCATTGACCTCCGGTAGATGCGTTCATCAGTTGCAGGTCTTCGGTGGTCATATTGATCATCCCCGCCGTGCCGAAGATGAGCGCGCCCTGGTAGTAGTTGGGGATCAGATCGCTGAGGATCAATGCCCGGGGGCCGCTGGCAAATTGGAAGACGGCCATAGCTGCGTCCTCAATGCGGGTGTTGCGCTCATACTGGTCGGTCTTGCGCTCGATATTGCCCATCACCCACGCACACTCCGGATCGCCCAGCAGGTAGCGGTACATATCCGTCTGGTGGGAGCTGTAGTTGGGCAGCCCCGCGCCGCCAAAGCTCTGGATGAGGTGGACATCCCCAATCGCACCCTGGGCGATCAACTCCTTCGCCAGCGTATACGCGGGGAGGAAGCGGCGCTGGTGGGCAATCGCCAGCTTGACGCGGTTGCGCTGGCAGGCAATGAGCATCTGTTCGGCGTTGCCCACTGTGTCGGCCATGGGCTTCTCGCACAGAATCGCTTTGGGCTGGAACGCGGCTGCGGCAATCGTCCAGGGCGCGTGGCCGCCGTGCCAGACGCAGATGGAGACTACATCGGGCCGCTCTTTTTCCAGCATCTGGCGGGCGTCGGTGTAGTGGTTGGGCGCAATGTTGTGGCGTTCATTCTTTTCGGCCATGGCCGCCGGATTGACGTCAGCCAGAGCCACAATCTCATAACGCTCGCAGTTCAAATAGCCCTGGATGTGGTTGTTGGCAATACCGCCGCAACCGATGACGGCAGCGCGTAACTTGTCAGCCATAATTGGTTCTTCTTTCGCTGATTGGGGGGAGAACAGGAGATTGGAGATTAGCGATTGGAGATTTGTCGTTGGACGCCGATCTTCCTAATCGCTAATCGCCAATCTCCAATCGCTAAACCGCCGTAAACCCGCCATCCACACACAGAATCTGCCCAGTCACCATACGCGCCGCGCCGGAAGCCAGATAGACCACCGCGCCCGCGATCTCCTCCGGTTCGGCGATGCGACCCATGGGCACTTTTTCCAGGTTTTTGGCGAAGGCGGGATTCTTCACCGCCTCTTCCAGCAGCGGCGTGCGGGTGAAGGTGGGGGCAACGGCGTTGACCGTAATTTTGTTCAGCGCCCACTCGGCGGCCAGGGAACGGGTCATCTGGCCTACCGCGCCTTTGGCCGCGGCATAGACAGCGCGCAGCGGTCCGCCCACCACACCGGCCTGGGAGCTGATGGTGATGATGCTACCCTCAATTTTGCGCTCGATCATCGACCGCGCCACCCCAGTGGCGATAAAGAACGCACCCTTGAAGTTTACGTCGGAAATGTAGTCGAACTCCTCCTCCGTGTAGTCCAGAGCCGGTTTGGGCGAGTTGTAGCCCGCATTGCTCACCAACACGTCGATACGGCCAAATTCGTCCAGCACATTCTGCACAAAGCCGTTGATGCTTGCCACTTTCGACACATCCAGGGGAAAGGCTACCGCCTTCACGCCCAACTGGCGGCAATCGGCGGCGGTCGCTTCGCACTCGGCCACTGTGCGGCTGCCCAGGGCCAGGTCCGCGCCGAACTGGGCGCAGGCCTCGGCGATGGATTTGCCAATCCCCCGCCCCGCGCCGGTGACGATGACGACTTTGCCGGTTAGATCGAATGATACGTTCATTGGATGGGTTTTCTCCTTGCGTTGATGACCCGAAAAGATGATGGGATGATGGGATGATGGACAGCTCACCATCCCATCATCCCATCATCTCAGGGAAGACTCTTATCGTGCCCGCTCAGAATCTCCGCCCCCGTCTCCGTGACCAGCAGCCCGTCTTCCAGGCGCACACTGGTGACGCCGGGGAAGTAGATGCCCGGCTCCAGCATAATCACCATCCCCGCTTCCAGCACTTCGTCGTTGTAGGGGACAATGCGGGGCGCTTCGTGGCCGGTCAGACCGATGCCGTGGCCCGTGTGGTGGGGATAGACTTTGTAGCCACCCCGGTCCATAAAGTCCCGCACCTTCTGGTCGATCTCCTTTGCCACCGCGCCGGGTTTGACCAGAGAGATGGCATAGGCCAGCGCTTCTTCCACAAAATTGTGCAGCGTCACCTGCTGGGCTGTGGGTTCGCCCGCGTAGTACGTGGCGCAGCTATCGGTCCAGTAGCCCTGATGGATGACGCTCAGGTCCAGGATGAAGGAATCGTCGGGGCGGATGGCGATGTCGCCGGGGGGACCGCCGATGTTGTTGGTCGGGCGGTGGCCGACAATGCAGTCGTTGCCCAGTGTCATACGCTGCCCCGCGGCCTGCTCCACTGCGCTCTGCACGGCTGTCCACACATCGATCTCCCGCGCATCGGCCTGTACTGCCTGCCGCCCTGCGACGTGGCCGATGTCCGTCAGCCGGAAGCCCTCGCGAATAGTTGCGATCTCCTCGGCAGTTTTCACCGCGCGCAGGGGTTCCAGCCAGCCGTCGATGGGCGTCAGATCGTAACTGCCGTTGAGGAGTTGGCGCACGCTCCACCAGAGGTGCATGGAGAGGCTCTGGGTTTCGATGCCGATTACATCTGTGTCTTCCAGGCCACCATCGGCCACAGCACTGAGCAGCCGGGCCAGATGGGCGGGGCGGTCGATGGGTTGTTGGATGGTGTAGCCCAGATAATCCCGCACGGCGCAGCCGGGCTGTGCGCCGAAAATCGCGGCTTGAGCAGCAAAGCCGTTTTCTACCAGCAGCGTAAACTTGTCCTGGTCGTACCAGAGCAGGGCCGGGTTCTCCGCCGAGCCGCCCGGCACATCAATCCCGGTGAGCCAGCGCACACTGAGTGGACTGGCAAAGATGGCCTGTTCGATGCCGTCCTGGGCCAGACGGCGGGCGGTGCGTTGCCGTTGTTCGCTGTGCATAGGCGTGTCCTTGTGGTGGCAAATGCGGTTCAGGAGAGTCTGTTTTCCAGATCGTTCGTCTTTTTGGGTCGCCGTTACGGGCCGGTGATGTAACGCGATAGAAATAGCGCCCCTACGGATCAAATCACGCCCGACACGACAGCGAAACGTGGGAACAAACAGAACTGTCTGGAAGTGTACCGGGGGCATCGCAAGATGTCAAACCGAAAGAGGCGCTCGATTCCGGGAATGGACCTGAATCTCTCTGCAGGCCGGAAATCGCCTGGTCCATTCCCGGAATCAGAGTAGACTTTCGCCTGTGCGATTTGCCTTTGAACGGGGCGTCAAGTCGAAATAGGTTTCGTGGCCCTGGAAGAAGCGGGAAAGCTCGTCCACCATCAGTGCGAAAAAGGGGCGGTAGGCATCGCCGGTGTGTGCGCCCACGTGCGGGCTGAGGAAAACATTCGTCAACCCCAGAATCTCACTGTCCGGCGGGATCGGCTCCGGGTCGAAGACATCCAGCCCGGCGATAATGTCGCCCCGTTGCAGACGGGCGATGAGCGCCGTCGAGTCCACGACTGCGCCGCGCGAGACGTTGACAAAGACTGTGCCGGGCCGCAGCAGGTTCAACTCCCGAAGGCCAGCAAAATGTGGGGTTGATGGTTGTTCATGCGTGCAGCGTCCTCTCAATCTCCGCCTGGTGCGGTATGGAATCAGCCTGCAAATCCTTTCCGTTCGATCCCGGCCTTCTCGAACGCCTGGGCAAGCACACGATAGGAGATGGTGGCTGTTGCCAACGGGTCGTAGTCAGCCCGGCGCTGCACCATATTGCTGATCTCCACGGAGACGACGCCGGTGTAGCCGCCTCGCTGCATCGCCGTTAGATAGGCCACGTAATCGAATTCGCCCTCGCCGGGGATCACATATTCGTAGTTGGGAGCGCGGCCGCGCTCGTCTTTGACGTGGGTATGCGCGGTGTAGGGCAGCATCTTCGCCACCGATTCTTCGATGGGAATTCCCAGGACGTTGAAGTGGCTGATGTCGAAGTTGACCCGGATGGCCGGGGAGTCGATCTGCCGGATGACCTCCGCCATCAGATCCGGGGTTTCGATGGCCGCGCCGATGTGAGGTTCCAGAGCGACGACGACGCCCCGGCCCGCCGCATAGTCGCCGATGGCCCCGGCCCGCTCCAGCAGTTCGGGCAGACGTTCGGCCAGTTGGCCCGGTTTGCCGCCGATGCCGCTGATGACAACCGGCGGCTCGTCGCCCTGCG
>JACQGT010000046.1 GCA_016199425.1 Chloroflexota bacterium | reverse complement strand
GACGAGCCGAGCACCTTCCTGGCCGGCCACGACGCTGGCCTGCGCCGTAAGGTGATGGTGGAGAATGCGCGGGAACTGTACGGGTTGTCGTCGTAAAACCCGATCTGAAAATGTGCCCAAAGAAACGTGAAATGTAAAACGTGAGAACAGACGGCGATCTCACGTTTTACGTTTCACGTTTCCAAGTCGAAGAAATAGACAGGGAAGAGAGAAAATGTCACCCACACCCCAAACTCGCCACGTCGTCGCGCCCGCCGCGGAGTTGCCGCCGGGCACGCGCAAAATTGTGACTGTCAACGGCCACGAGATCGGCGTCTTCAATGTGGCGGGGAGCTTCTACGCCATTCTCAACTACTGCCCCCATCGGGCTGGGCCGCTCTGCCAGGGACGCACGCGCCCGCTTGTCACATCGCCGGGTGTCTACCAGCGGGAATACGAACGTGAAGGGCAGATTCTCAAATGTCCCTGGCATCAGTGGGAATTCGACCTGACGACGGGCCAGGCGCTCTACGACGAGAAGCTGCGGGTGCGCACTTATCGAGTGGAGCAGGTGGGGGAGGAAGTGGTGCTGTTTGGGTGAGACTGCCTACCCCTTCACCGCCCCTTCAATCATCGCAGCGAAGAAAGCCCGTCGGGCAAAGATGAACACGACGACAATCGGCAGGGCAATCAGAATACAGGCCGCGGCCACAACCTGAAGATTGATGATATTCTGGCCCAGGAATTCGTAGAGACCGAACATCACAGGCTTGAACTCATTCTTGGCGACGAGCAAATACCCCGCGATAAATTCATTCCACACATTCACAAAAGTCAACAGAAAGATTGCCATCAGACCGGGAAAGGCCAGGGGAAGAATCACGCGCAGCAGCGCGCCCAGGGGGCTGCACCCGTCGATCAGCGCGGCCTCGTCCAGGTCACGGGGAATGGTGTCGAAGAAGCCTTTGGCGATCCAGACGCTGAGGGGCAGGAAGAAGCCCAGATAGACCAGCACCAGATAGAGTCTGTCGTCGTAGAAGGGCAGTTGGGCCTTGCGCAGCACAGCCCCCATCTGAAAGAGAGCCAGCAGATTTGTCAGCAAAGGCACGCCGGTGATGGCGAGAATGCTCACCAGCAAAAAGCGATGTCCCCGGAAGCGGTAGCGGGAGAAGGCGTAGCCCGCCATCCCCGCCAGCAGCACCACCAGCAGCGCGGTTGTTGTAGCGTAGAAGAAGGAGTTGGGGATGTAGACCCGCACGATATTGCCCGTCAACGCCACGGACAGCAGACCGTTGGAGGGTTTCGGTGAGAGCACCCGCCGATAGCCTTCCAGCGCCCAGCGGCACTCGCGTATGTCAAAGGCCCGCTCCGGCGTGTCGCAGGGCAGAATGTTGGGCGGGTTGCGGATGATGTCCCGCTCGCCTTTGAAGGAGATGAGAACAGTCGTGGCGATGGGGACCAGCGCAAAGAAGCAGATGAGGATCAGCGCGGCGTTGACCAGCCAGGATTCGACGCGCCTGGGGGATGGCGTGAACATCTCAGCGGCTCCTCTCTTCGACACCGGTCAGACGCAAAGTTCCCCCGATCAGCAGCCAGTTGACCGCCGCGATGATCAGGGCCAGGGCCGCGGCCCGGCCAAATTCCAACTGACGCCACCCAATCGAATAGAGCATATAACTCAATACTTCGGTCGACGAGCCAGGGCCGCCGCCGGTCAGACTGAAGACCATCCCCACCCCGTTCATCCCGCTCAGAGTCAGGCTGAAGATGGCTACCACCAGTGTGGGCAAAATCAGCGGAATGACAATGTAGCGGATCACCTGGCCGCGGTTGGCCCCGTCGATGCGGCTGCTTTCCAGGATTTCGCGGGGGATCGTCTGCATGGCGGCCAAGAGCAGCAGGGTGACAAAGGGTAGCGCCCGCCAGGCCGCGGCTAGAATCAGATAGATCATCGCCGGCGCGGGCGGGAAGGGGAAGTCACCCAGCCAGGGGCGAGGGGGAACTGCCGTAAGCACGGAGAGGCCGTTGGGCGGAAAGAGCGCGGGGTTCTGCAAAATCCCAGAGAGCAGGCCGTAGTCCGGCACGACGAGCAGGCGGAAGACGATGCCCACGATAATATCGGCGATGATCCAGGGGATAAAGAGCAGCGTCACGTAGAAACCGGAGAAGCGCAGTTTGCGATTCAAGAGCAGGGCAATCACAAAGCCAAGCACAAGCGTCAGGCCCGCGTAACCCAGAAGAAAGACGAATGTGTGGCCGACGCTCTCGCCAAACAGCCCCATCCCAAAGAGGCGTTTGAAATTCGCCCATCCCACAAAGGACCAGCCCGTTGGCTTGCGTTCCTGGAAGCTGAGCCAGATGGTATAGAGGGCTGGGTAGACCTGAATGGTGAGGAGAATGAGAACGGTAGGGAGGATGAGCCAGAAGGGAAGGGAGTTGCGTAACCAGCGTTGTGTCCTGCGTCGTATTCCGATCTGTTGCATCACTGTCCCCTGTCGGATAGTGAGCAGTGAACAGTCATCAGCGGCCTACCACCGATGACTGTTCACTGCTCACTGATGACTCCATCCCCTGACGAACGCACCCACTAAGTATTTAACTTAGCGGTTTCGTTGCCACGATTCCGGGAATCGGCCACACGTACTCTCGAATTTCCCTATACATCTGGCCGATTCCCGGAATCAGATCACCCAAGTTGTTTACGGACAGTTATTAATTGCCCGCGTTGTACTCATCCTGGGCCTTTTGCAATTCCGTCGCAATGTCCGCGGTCGGGTCCTCTTTGATCACTTTGTAGACAGCGGCCATTGCCAGCTTCTGGGCTTCGGCCTTGCGATCCAGGGAACCGTACCAGGCCCGACACGCGCTGCGCGAGAGCACATCCGCGGCTTCCTGATAGAAGGGCGACTGGAATTGCTCGCTGGACTGGGTTGTGGTCAGAGCCGGGAAACCGCCGCCGGGCCGCAAGACCCAATCCGCGTTTTGGGCCGGGTCTGTCATAATCCAATTGATGTAATCCTGGGCAGCTTCCGGGTTGGTTGCCCCCACTGGGATACCAAAGCCCGTCAACTCTACGCCGCAGCCGGGGGTCATGCCTTCGGGGGCCACAAAGGGGGAGAGAATCACATCCCCCGCGGCGATGGCGTCCAGCATATCTTCCTGGTTGCCCTTAGAATAAGCCGCGCCGTTGGGCGCGGTGAGGGGGTTGACGTAGCGGTAGCCGAAAAGACCGGTGGGGAAAGCGCCCGCCGAGGCGTCTTTGAAGGCTTCCTCTTCCTGGAAACCGCCCGCAAAGGAGATTTCCGGCGCGTAGCCGCTTTGCACAACCGTGCGCAGGAACTCGACCGCAGCCACATTTTCGGGTGTATTCAGCGTCATAGCGCCCTGGCCGTCGTCCAGGCTGCCGCCAAAGGAGGCGATTGTCGTCCAGACGGCCCGGGTCAGTCCCTCGCCGTCAAAGGCGGTGGAGCCGAAGAAGGTCATGGCGTAGAGGCCCTCACCCTTCAGCCGTTCGGCCTCGACCAGAAATTCGTCGGGGGTTTTGGGGAAGCCATTGGGGAAGCGATCTTTCCAGACGTAGACCAGATGCGGGCGTTGGGCAATAGGGATGCAATAGAGACCGCCGTCCGGCCCGGTGCAGCTTTTGAGTGCGTTGGCGTCCATCTCCGCATACCAGGGCTGGGCGCTGGCCCACTCGTTCAGGTCCTGCATCACGCCATTTTTGTAGAAAAGAGTGACCTGCGCGCTGCCCATCTCGAAGAGATCGGGCACATCGGCACCGGCCTGCACAGCCGCCACCAACTCCGCGGCCATTTTGTCCCAGGCCTTTGGCTGGTTCACCCAACGCCACTTGCCGGCAAAGGCTTCGTTGAAGAGGGGCAGCGTATCCCGCAAGTATTCGTTGCCCACCCGCTCATCGCTGGCCGGGTCCTCATTCTTTTCATCGTACTGATACCAGGTGACGAAATCCTTCACTTCGGCGGGGGCAGCCTCCGCTGGAGCCGCAGCAGTGGGGCTTGCAGCGGAGGGGGCAGCAGCCGGCGCGGCGCAGGCCGACAGCGCCAGAGCGAACAACAAACCAACAATCAGTAGAGTCGAGAGCCGTTTCATTCGTGGGTTCCTTTGCTTCGCAGACAAGATTCGCGCACACAAATACACCGATAGATGTTCAGACACCGTTCTCGTAGGGGCGCTGCTTGCTGCGCCCCTACAGGGAAAATCATTACCTGAAAGTAACTATACAGGCACACCAGACCAGTGAGCGCTGATTGAGTAGCCGAGTCTGCGAGGCGTATCGAAATCAAGCGAACG
>JACQGT010000366.1 GCA_016199425.1 Chloroflexota bacterium | reverse complement strand
CCCCACCCCCATCCCCTCCCCCAGGTTCAGGAGAGGGGGGATAGTGGACATAGGCCTTGCCGGGCGGTTCCCCCCACTGGCGCGCCATGTCACGGCGGCTGCTCGCCGGCGCAGCGGCAAACCATTCGGCGTAGCGGAAGACAGGCACCTTGTAGGCGCGGGCCAATTGCGCATCGGTGAGCCAGGTTGTGTCGTAGGAGCAGCGGTCGATGAGGTTCAACAGTAGTTCGTCGCTGGTAGCAGGCAGCCCCTCGATTGCGTAGCCTTCGTCTTTCATGCGCTGGAGCAGCGCCAGCAGAGAAGCGGGCGCGTCTAGCCCCACGGCGTTGCCCACGCGCGATGCTTTGGCCGCGCTGTTGGTGAAGACGACGGCGATACGCTTCTCGGCGTTGGGTTTGCGACGCAGCGCCACCAGCCGTTCCACCATCCCCGCCAGGCGGGCGATGCGTTCGGGATTGGGCGCGTAGCGCGCGCCGCCCTCTTCGGTCTCTTCTTTGAAAGAGACGGGCACACCGATGATGCGCCCATCGAACTCAGGGATCGCCACGTTCATAGCCGTGTCCAGCGGACCCAGGCCACGCCCGTTGCGCTGCCAGGCCGCCTCGTCGCTGCTGCTGGTGATGGCCTGCACAATCGGCGCGTCCAGCCGGGCGAAGATCGCTTCCTTGTCACCCAAAGCGAAACTCAGCGTACTCACGATCACGTCCACCGGCCCCGCCTGCTGCATCAACTTCAGCGCTACCGGCATCCCATCTTCATCACATTCCTTAAGCGATTGGGTGTAGATCGCCCGCGTCGCCAGGCCTCGCGCCCGGAGTTCCCGCACAATGGCATCGATGAATGCCGTGTTTCCACTGAGCAGGTGGGAGCGGTAGAAGAGGATACCGACTGTTGGTGATTGGTGACTGGTGATTGGGGATTGGGAATCGGGTTGGGCGTGTGATGCGACATAGGACGAATCTGCCCCAGTCACCAGTCCCCAATCACCAGTCACTAATTCGTACACGCCATGCAACGGCAACTCCTGCGGCTGCTCGAAGCCCCAGCCGCTCACAAGCAGGTGATCGCTGAGACATTGCAGGCCGTTGACCAGGTTATCCACGCCGCCGCATTGGAAGTAGGCGCTGATGGCCTGGGTCAGCGGGATGCCCACAGTCGAACGTTGCATGAGGTCGGGGTCGAAGGCTTCCACTGCGGGCAGGCAGAGGAGCATGCCGCCGGTCTCTGCGGCCCAGCGTCGCAGGCGATCCAGCCCGTGTACAAAGGATCGCGTGGAGTGCAGCCGCGCAACCACGATCTGTGCCGCGGGCAGTTTGGCGTCGAGCAGCGCGCCCACGGCGTCGTCGTCGGGTAGCTTGCCCACGTGAGCGGCGTCGATGGGTGCGAAGTCCGCCGGCAGTTGACGCCGCGCCTGGGCCAGGGTAAGCAGATCGGTGTCGGCCTGGGTGAACAGCAGGATGCCGTCGCCCAATGGGATCGGCGGCGCGTCCGCCGGATGCGCCGGCGGCGCTACGTCTGCGGCGGCGCCGTCCCAGGCGAAGCCGTTGAAGAGGTGCGGACGCAGAATCGCCGGCGGCAGCGCGCCCGCATCTTCGAGCAGCAACTCAATGTAGTCGTAGATGGCGTGGACGATGGCCGGATCGTTGATCGAGTGGAACCAGTGCGGGCGTCCATCCATCAAGAGCAGGGTGACGTTGGCCAGCACGCAAGGACCCAGGCAGCCACCCTGGCTGAGATGGACTTTGTTGCGCAGCCTGCGCCGCTCCCATTCGGTATGGTAGAGATGGGTGTCCACCGGCGCGAATCCGCGGTCGATATGTCCACAACAGCAGCCTGTGGCGCAAACGGTCAACATCCCGCGCAGCCGTCCGGCGTTGACCATACGGCCGTCGAGCCGCTGCACCATATTGCGTTGACGAATTTCAGTAGCCATGAATATTTCCTCTCACTCAGATTGTTTACTGGCATCCCTGATTGTTCTCCAAGGGGACAAACGCGATCTGCAATTGACCGGTGCGGTGATGGCGATCCACGTGCGCGTCGACGTGATAGACCTGGCGGATGCGCGCCGGCTGGAGCACATCCTCCGGCCTGCCGGAGGATACCACTCTCCCCTTATCGATCATGAAGAGACGGTCACAATAATGGGCCGCCAGGTTCAGATCGTGTAGCGCGGCCAGAGTCGTCACCCCCAAATCCTTCACCAGCATCAGCATCTCCAACTGATAGCGAATGTCCAGGTGATTGGTTGGCTCGTCCAGCACTAGAAAGCGTGCCTGCTGGACCAGCGCCCGTGCCAGCAGCACCCGTTGTTTCTCACCGCCAGAGAGGGTCTGAAAAGTGCGGGAGACAAACGGAAGCATGTTGACCTGCTCCAGTGCATTCTCGATAATGGCAAAATCAGCCTCTGTGTCCCGATCAAACAGCCCCTTGTGTGGATTACGGCCCATCATGACGATTTCATACACGGTGAAATCGAACTCGCTCATGCGTTCTTGCGCGACGACGGCGGTGCGTAACGCCGCCTGGCGGGCGTCCATCGCCCAGACGGATTCCTCGTCCAGGGTAATGAGTCCTGCATCAGGTTTCAGAACACGGTAAATGGTGCGCAGCAGGCTGGACTTGCCACTGCCGTTGGGGCCGATCAGCCCCACGAATTCGCCCGGCTGAACGTCCAGCAGCACGCTGTCCACGATCGTGCGCTCCTCCACCGACCACGACACATTCTCCACGAAGAGCTTCAACGGCTGGCTGTTCATAGGTTTGCCGTTCATAGATTTATCGTTCATGAATCCCCCGCTCACAAGACATCACGCATGGATTTGCGCTGGAGATGCATCAGCCAGATGAAGAAGGGACCGCCCAACAGCGAAGTGATCACACCCACCGGCAGCTCTATGGGGGCAAAGGCCGTACGCGCCACCACATCCACCCAGATCAGGAAGATGCTGCCCGCCAGCACCGATACAGGCAGCACACGGCGGTGATCCGTGCCCACACCCATGCGCACCATGTGGGGGATCATCAAACCGACGAAGCCAATAGCGCCGCTGACTGCCACCATCACCCCCGTCAGCAAGGACATGACCAAAAGGAGTTGACGGCGAAAGCGGTTGACGTTCACCCCCAACGTGGCGGCCGTTTCATCGCCAACCAGCAGGGCATTGAGCGCCCGCGCCTGTAGGGTTAGATAGCCGCTGCCCAATACCAGCACCGCCACGGGCAGGGTTAGATCGATCCAACCGGTCCCTGCCAGACTGCCCAGCAGCCAGGCCAACACTGAGCGCGCCAGTTCACGGTTGTCCGACGTGAGGGTGATCAGGCTGGTAATACCAGAGAAGACGTAGGCGCAGGCCACGCCGGAGAGGATCAAGCGGCTGGGGGCCAGCCGCCCATTGTGTTGCGCCAACAGAAAGACCGCCACAAAGGTCACCAGCGCGCCGAGGAAAGCGCCTGTCGACACGGCGTAGACCCCGATGAAAGCAAACCAGCCCAACCCCAGAACCAGCACAGCCCCCACCGACGCCCCCGCCGAGACGCCCAGAATGTAAGGGTCTGCCAATGGGTTGCGCACAACGGCCTGCATGGCCACGCCCACAACAGCCAATCCAGCGCCTACAAAGACCGCCAGCAGCACACGCGGGAAGCGGATCAGCCATACAATGTTGACCTGCGCCTGGGTCCAGTCGCCCTCGCCGCCCCAGGAGATCTGCGCCCAGATGATCTGCCACACTTTGTCCATAGGAATGGACACCGGCCCGATCACCACCGCCAGCGTGATCGAGAGGATCAATAACACGGTCAGGCTGCCGAGGAGCAACCAGAAACGTATCTGCTCGGCCAGACCGACCAGGCGTGCTCGCGGCCTATTCAAAGTTGTACTTGACATCACTCCCTCCTGTTCTCCGCCCATCCGTCCAGTCTGAGCGTAAGGCAGACTGGACGGATGAGGCCGAACAGATAAGTCTCTTATTCAAACAGATCGGGATAGAGACCTTTGGCCAAATCGATCACGGCGCTGACGTTGCGTATCCCTAGCGTTGTGGTACTGAAGGGGATCACAATGAAACGTTCTGCCTGCACGGCGGTAATCGTGGCATAGGCCGGGTTATTGTGCAGCAGGTCGATCTTCTCCTGGGCCGGCGACCAGTCGGCGTCAATGATGACAATCGCCCGCGGGTCGCGGTTGACAACCTCTTCCCAACTGACGGCGGACCAGTTGCCTGTGGCGTCTCCGAAGATGTTCTCTGCGCCTACGGCATCAATGATCATATCGGGTGTACCGCAGCAGGCGCCGGCATAGGGCTCGTCATCGCCACTGTCATACCAGAAAACGGTGACCGGCTCCAGGTCCTCACCGATGACTGCCAGAACGTCGTTGAGCTGTGCCTGCATGCCGGCAATCAGGGTTTCGGCCCGATCCGCCATGCCGAAGATGCGTCCAATGTTGCGGATTTCGTCGTAGACTGTTTCAAAGGTGGCCTTGGCAGGACGCAGTGCAACATCTTCACACGCTACCTCGGAGAGATAGGATCTGATCCCCAGGTTGAGCAGATTAGCGCGTGAGCCCGCGGCTGTATCGCCAAAGGCGCTGTGGTAGACGCCGTAGACAAAGTCCGGCTCGGCGGCGAAGAGCACTTCCTGGGAAGGATACTGATCCGCCAACACCGGCACGCGCGCGTAAGCAGCCTGGTATTCCGGTAGGATAGCATCATCGATATAGGCCGTACCCACCAGCCTATCTTCCAATCCCAATGCCAGCATGACCTCGGTGGCAGCCTGGTTCATCGTGACCGCGCGTTCGGGCGGCGCTTCGTACGTTATTCCCAAACCGCAGTTGTCGATGGTAACGGGGAAGCCACTCGTATCCAGGCTCTCACTGCTCGGACCTGTTTCGACAGCGGTGGGTTGTTCGGCGGCAGGGAGGCTCGGTGCCGGCACAGTACACGCACTGAGCACAAGTGTGAACACCAGGATCGAGAGTAGTGTTTTGAAGTGAAGGTTGTTGGGGTGCATCACGTTCTCCTGAGCTAATTGATTGTTGATGTATCTGTCGCTGATTCAATATTCAACGCCGGGCTGGGCGCGGATGCCCTGATCGGCGAAGGGATGCTTGATCGCCCGCATCTCCGTGACCAGATCGGCAAACTCGATCAGATTCTGCGGCGCGTAACGGCCGGTGATGATGAGATGGAGCATAGGCGGTTTGTGTTCTTCGAGCCAGGCCAGGACTTCGTTGGCGTCGAGCCAGCCGTAGTGGAGAGGATAGGTGAATTCGTCTAGGATAAAGAGATCGTAGCCGCCGTGGAGGATGCGCTCCTGGGCAATGGACCAGGCGTGACGGGCGCGGGCGGTGGTTTCGTCCATATCGGCGCTGGTCCACGTCCAGCCGTCTCCGGTGTTGATCCAGTCGATGTTGCCCATGCGCTCGGCCGCTTTGATTTCGCCGAAGCGGGCGTTTTCGTGCTTGAGGAACTGGATCACGCCCACCTTCATTTTGCGCCCCCAGGCGCGGGTCATCACGCCCAGGGCCGCGGTCGTTTTGCCTTTGCCCTCGCCGGTGTTGACGATGACCAGCCCTTTCTTCTGGCGGTTGCGTCGCGCGGACTGACGGCGCTGATTGGCCGCGTCGTCGCGCTCTTTGGCGTTGGCCGCGCTGGCGGCGATTGAATCCGCGGCGGATGGCGCCGGCGCTGCCGCCAGGGCCGGGTCTACGTCCAACGGCGCATCGCCGCGCACCTGCGGCGGGTAGGCCGGCTCCTGACCGGGCGGGTAGAGGCGGTGAAAGATCAGATCCTCCACCGGCGTGCCTCCCAGGATGTGCTCCCGATAAATGCGTTCCAGCCCGGCGCTGTCCACGCTGTGATACCAGATACCGTCGGGGTAGATGGCCAGGATCGGTCCCTTCTGGCAGACGCCCAGGCAGTCCACCAGCGAACATTTGACGCGATGCGGGTTGCGCAGTCTGTTCAGTCCTGTGTCGCGGTTCCACTGCACCGCCTGCTGGAAAAGCGCCTCCGCCTCTGCCGACGACGCACAATCGCCGTGATTACAGATCAGAATCTGGCGTCCATAAGGCCGCATCGTAGGCGCGCTCTGCTCACTCATATCCTGCTCCTTTCGCACGGGTCATTTTTGCCTTCCCCACTTTGCGTTCTCCCTTCCCTGCTAACCGCCAACCACTTTCCGTCATTCCACCCAATCACAGCCGCTATGCCGATCCCCACACTGAACTTGACCAATTGCTGGGCGCGGCGGATGTCTCCGGCGGTCGGTTTGGGCAATCCTGCGCCGAGCCGGTAGTGATCGAGCTTTTCCAGTTCCACGCCCAGAGCGCCAGCCGCGGCGCTCATAGGGTGCCCGGCGTTGGGGCTGGCCGTTTTGCCAGCGTCGCGCCGCCAGATGCGCCAGCTATCGCCGAAGCTGCCCCCTATCAACGGCGCGGCAAGCATCATAAGCAACGCAGTGAGTCGGGCCGGAATCAGATTGGCGACGTCGTCAAGGCGCGCCGCGGGCTTGCCCAGCCACTCCCGTTCGGCGTCACGGTAGCCCAGTATGGCGTCTGCCGTATTGAGGAAGCGGTAGACCAGCGCGCCGGGCAATCCAGCCACGGCATACCAGAAGAGAGGCGCAATAACGCTATCCGACGTATTCTCGGCCAGGGATTCAATGGTGGCCGCTGCCACCTGGCGATCGTCCAGGCTGGATGTGTCACGGCTGACCAGATGCCAGCTCAACTGACGGCGCGCTGCGGGCAGATCCCCCTCTTCCAGAGGGTTGGCCACGGCAGCGCCGGCGTGCAGCAGTCCGCGCAGAGAGAGGAGCAGCGAGAGCACACCCGCTTCCACCAGCCAGGAGTACTGGCCGCATCGCAAAAAGCGCTGGGCGCGCTGGCCTGCCCATCCTAGCGCCAGCGCGCTGCCCCCGATGGCGATTGCGCCGTAGAGGAAGCGCTCTGTGGCGCTGGTCTGGGGTGCGCGCCGGCGGATGAGGCCGATCCACTGGCCCAGCCACGCCACCGGGTGCAGGCGCGAAGGCGGGTCGCCCAGCAGCCAGTCCAATGCCAAAGCCAGCAGTAGGGTGTGTCCACGGTTGGCGGGTCGAAGCCAGTTGTGCAAGTTCATACGTATGAATCCCAACAAAAAAGGCGATCCTCATTTCGGTGGATCGCCAGGAAAGAAAAACCCGCCAGACGGCGGGCAGCGTACAAAGATCAGTGACCTTTGCCGCTCAGCCCCCTTTTTCCACGAAGGTGGTACTAAGCACTGCAAAGGCGGGTGATCGGGCTTAGCACTTTCATGCTTTACCGTTGCGGGACAGCGCCGGACTGGTTCTTGTGAACGTCACCGGTCTTTCCCCATTATGCACCACGCATCCGAGCGGCTGGCGCACCTTCGCAGAGAAGTATTCGATTGTGTGTGTTCAGTATAAGGAGTTTGGGCCAATTGTCAAACGACCAACCGCCTCGCTCCCTCTATACAACTTGTGTCCTACGATTGATCGACATATACTTTTCATTCTTCGTTGCGCCGTTGTTTATATGGAAGCCCTATGACTGAATACAGCGCTTTTGCCACCCAGACCGGAACCCAACGCTACACCCAGCGTTTTGCCCATCTGGCTCCGGACCACTTCCGGCCCCGCTACGGGCTGCACCTGAGCAGCGTCGGCATCGGAACCTATCAGGGCGCAGCAGACGCGGCCACCTCTACCCGCTATGTGGAAAGCATTGTGGACGCGGTGACACAGGGCAGCAACCTTATCGACACCGCTGTGAACTACCGCCACATGCGCTCGGAACGGGACGTGGGCGCGGCCCTGGCCCGCCTCTTTGCCGGGAATCAGGCCCAACGGGACGAACTCATCGTCTGCACCAAAGGCGGCTTTCTGCCCTACGACGGCGCGCCGCCTGCGGATAGATTGGCCTTTATCCAGGAGCGACTGGAAACACTGGACCTGGCCCCGCTGGAGATGGTGGGCGGCGTCCACTGTATAGCCCCGGCCTGGCTCAGCCAGCAGATCGGCGTCAGTCTGACCAATCTGGGGTTGAAGACGATTGACGTCTACTATCTGCACAACCCGGAAACTCAACTCCAATACGTGACGCCCGACGAATTTCGCACCCGCCTGCGCGCTGCCTTCGAGCGGCTGGAGCAGGAAGCCGCCGACGGGCGCATCCGCTTCTACGGCGTCGCCACCTGGGATGGGATGCGTGTGGGCCGCCAGGACAGACGCTATCTGCCCCTCTACCAACTGGTGGAGATGGCCCAACAGGTGGGGGGTGAAAAGCACCGCTTCCGCTTTCTGCAATTTCCCTACAATTTGGGGATGCTGGAGGCTGTTACCGACAGCAACCAGCCTTTCGAACGGGCGGTGGAAGGCAAGCAGGAGAACCTGATGCTGCCCCTGCTGGCTGCGGCCCGGCAATATGCGCTGGTGGCGGTCGGCTCCGCGGGGCTGATGCAGAGCGGTGTGCTGGACAATGTGCCCGACGAGGTGATGGAGGCTCTGGGCGGTTGGGAGAGCGACGCCCAGGCCGCCCTCCACTTCAACCGCAGCACACCCGGCCTGACCACAACGCTGGTGGGGATGTCCACGCCGGCCCACGTGCGGGAAAATCTGGCTGCGGCGGAGCGGGCAGGGATTGATGCGAAGGCGTTCTGGGAATTGTTGAAGGAGTAGGATGGGAAGCTGATTGGCCCGTTGCCAATGCCAGGCAGCCAGGGTAAACTCAGCCCGGTTTTGATAGATGGCCGCGGCCTGGGCGTGACGCTCCACCCGTTCCTGGCCGGCCATTGCCCGTTCCACCGCCTCGCGCAGGGTGCGCGGGAGCGAGACGCCCCCCTGCCCGTCGTTGAGGAGCAGATGGCGACCGGCCAGATCGAGCAGCAGCGTCTGGTCAAAGGCGTCAGCGGGCGTGGGTGTGTGGAAACGGAGTATCATCTGCGGTTATGGTTCTCCCTGTCGCCAACGCGCGTCAGGATGACCCGTCTGGCGCCGGCGGCCAGGAGCGCTGACTGCACCTGCTCTGCGGTTTCCAAGTTCACCAGAGCGATGACGTTACCTCCACGTCCCCCGCCGCTGAGTTTGGCCCCGGCTGCTCCTGCGCCCCGTGCCGCTGTGATCAGCTTCTCCAGCGCAGGTGAGCTGACCCCCAACTCCTGTAAACGCTGCTGGTTGGCGTTCATCAGCAGCCCAATGGCGGCAAAGTTCCCGTCGCGGATGGCCCGCCGTGCCCCGTGTACAATATCCGCGATGCGATGAAAAATAGACTCGTAGGTGGCGGGATCGGCTTCCCAGGCCCGGCGCACATCGCCGACGCTCTCTTTCGTGGGGCTGGGAATGCCACTATCGGCAATGGCGAGAAGAAAAGGCTGGCCCACAGCGAAGGTCTCCGGCGGCCTGCCTTTGACAAACCAGACCGGGTGTTCGTAGGCGATGACTGTATTGTCGATGCCGCTGGGCGTGCCGTGGAAGAGTTCTTCGCTGCGATAGACCAGACGGCTGACCGTCTCCGGCGGGGCAAACTGCCCGGCGTGGGTCAGCGCGGCCCGCACCAGCGCGGCGCTGATGGCCGCACCGCTGCCCAGCCCGCTGGCAATCGGGATGTCGCTGGTCAATTCAATGCGCCAGTCCGGTTCGCGGACAATCCCCGCTTCGGCCAGAGCCAGACGTAAGACGAGCGCCAGGGGGTGATCCGCCGGCGCGTCGGCCAGACGCACTTCCTCGCCGATGTCCTGGGCCAAGAGCGTACAGCCACTGCCCGCGGGCGCGTCGGTCACAGTCGCCGTGGCCCGCACCTGAGCCACGGGCGCGGCAATCGCCGGTCGTCCGTAAACGACCGCGTGTTCACCGAAAAGAATGATCTTGCCGGATGCTGTCGAAGATGTCATGCCATCCCCAACATCCGCATCCCCGCCGCGGTGATATTGGCGTGGTCGATCTCCACCAGACAGGCCAATTGTTCGCCTGCGGCGTGGCCGGGGTTCTTCTCCACAAAGAAGGCGATGTCCCGGTTCTTCAGCCGCCGCTCGTCCACCTCCGCCACGCCGTCGCGCAGGGGAGCAGACGTGGCAAAGCGGATGATGCCAGTAGCCGGGTCGTACTGCTCGCCAAATTTGTAGCGGGCCAGCGCGTCGATGGTGCGCTGGATTTCCGGTGGCGTGGGTTGGCGGTAGGTGGGATAGAAATTCTCGAAGAAGACGGGGAGAAAACGGTAGGTTTTGTAACCGCTGCTGATGAGAAACCAGTAGACTTTGGCCTCGGGCGTCGCGGCGTGGACCGTTGCGGCCAGGTCAAAGACGTGCTTGCCCCACAGTTTGGGCAGTTCCATCTCGTGCCAGAAATCGGGGTGGATGATTGTGTCGCCGGAATAGACCGCCACCACAGGCCGCCCGTCCACTGTTACATTCAGCCGCATAAGGGTAGAGAAGCCCTGCACCGTCCCCGCCGCGTCGGTGAAGACGAAGACCCACTCCTTTTCGGCCAGGTCCGCCTCGAACTGCTCCCGGCTCACATTCTCGAAAAAATCGTTGAGCAGATCGCACATACGGGCGCGCTGGTCGGCGCTCACTTCGCCCGGTCGGTGGACGGTGCCGGTGAGTTGTTCGGTCATTTGACACCTTTCAGATTCGAGTTGGGAAACAAATCAAAGATCAGCGCTGGCTGAGTAGGCTGGGGCTGTTT
>JACQGT010000365.1 GCA_016199425.1 Chloroflexota bacterium | reverse complement strand
GGCTACGCCACCCTATGCAATACGAAATTCCCCACGGAGGAACGATGAACCGCACCGAAAAATGGAGCAAAGCCCTGGCCGACGCCCGCGCCGCGCTGTTGGAGACGCTGGACGGATTGGCCCCGGAGCAGTGGGAGCAGGTGGTCTTTGCTGAAGGCGACCAGTGGACAGTCAGCACAATCGTCGGCCATCTCATCGACAGCGAGCTAGGCATGAGCATCCACATTCATAAAATCCGCAAGGGCGAGGAGACCCTGCCGGAAGGCTTTAACCTGACCCGCTGGAACGCGGGTGTCAAACAGCGGGTGGGCAACCCGTCACCCGCGGAGTTGCTGGCCGGGCTGGAAGCCACCCGCGCCCGCACGTTGCAGGGGCTGAATGGGCTGGCAGAGGGTGACTGGGAACGGACTGGACGCCATCCATCCCGGGGTGTGATCACAATTGAGCAGTACTACGAAACCATCGCTGGTCACGAGAGAATGCACCTGGAACACATCAAGCAAGCCATCAGTTGATATCGAATCATTCAAAACGACGGCTTCCTCTGGCCAGCGTATTTTGCGAAGATACACGCCTGTACCAATCCAATCATTCCCACGCCGTCGTTCTATTGATTGCAGCCCAAAACCGACAATCCCCAATTTCCATTTCCCCCCAATATTTCCTTTCTCACCACAACAGGAGGACAAAGCGTATGAGATTGTCAGGAGGTAGTGTCGCGTCAATACGATTCCGATGGAGCGCGGTTTCCACCCTGCTAATTCTGCTTACGTTGGTGCTGGCAGCGTGTGGCACCGCCGCCACTCCCGCGCCCGCACAAGAACCCGCGGCGGCCCAGCCTACGGCAACCAGCGCACCGGAAGCAGAACCCACCGCCACGGCCCAGCCCGAAGCAGAACCCACCGCCACCGCCCAGCCTGAAGCAGAGCCGACTGCAATAGCCGAAGAAGAAACAATGGCCTTTACCGGCGATCCGGATGCCGGCTCGTACATCGCCACCCTGACCGGCGGCTGCGGCTGCCACTTCAACCGGGACCTGGGCGGCATGGCCGGCGGCAACAAATTTGAAGGACCCTTCGGCGTTGTCTACGCCCGCAACATTACGCCGGATATGGAAACCGGCATCGGCGGGTTGAGCGAGAACGATCTGGTCTCCCTCCTGCGCACAGGCGCTGGCCCCGGCGGCTGGCAGTTGTTCCCGGTCATGCCCTACCGGGCCTTCAGCGTCCTCTCGGACAAAGAAGCGTTGGATGTCGCGGCCTATCTGCACTCACTGGATGCCATCTCCAATGCGGTCCCGGATCGGGAACTGACCAGCGATCCCGCCCCCTTCACCCCGGACGTAGCTCCGCCTGCGGAAGCGCCGACAGATCCGGTAGCCCGGGGCGCTGAACTGGTGACGATTGCCCGTTGCGGCGCTTGCCACACACCCAACAACGAAGATGGCAGCCCCAATATGGATTTGATGTTGGCCGGCGCGACTGTGCGCGATTCCACCTCCGCCAACATCACCCCGGACGAGGAGACGGGCATCGGTGCGTGGACTGTGGAAGAGATCGCTGCCCTGATGCGCACAGGCACTCGCCCAGACGGCAGCCAGGTGGAAGACGCGATGGCCCAGCAGATCGAGCGCCGCTTCAACACCCTGACCGAGCCCGACGCCCTGGCGATTGCCGCCTATCTGAAGAGCATCCCGCCTGTAAGCCACAACCCATTCCAGTAAGCGAAGGATGACGGCTACTCCAAGTCTTCATCTGAACCGATTGTAAACAGTAAAAAATGTCCCGTTCCAGCCTGTGGAACGGGACATTTTTTACTGCGTGAGTAAGCGACCCAACGAAGAGGGACGCCCGTTATCCCAGAGCCGCGCCTTACGCTCCCTCATTCCGCATTCCGAACTCCGCATTCAGTTGTCCAGCGCACCGGCGTCGATCCACGCCCGGATGATTTCGATTTGCCTGGGAGTCAACGGGTCGCCCTTCTTGGGCATCTTGCCGCTGCTGATCATCTCCATCAGATAGCTCCCCTCCGCATCCCCCGCTTTGATCACTGCCCCGTAGATGGACCCCAGCAGCAGCGTGCGGTAGGTGGTCACTTCCAGCCCTTCCTCCGGGTCGTCGTCCCCGTGACATTCGCTGCAGCGCTCCACCAGAATAGGCAGCACGTGGCTCTGAAAGCTCACCTCAGCGGGAACGGCTGCCTCTGCACCCGCTTCCGCCGAAGCTACCGGGGCTGTCTCCGTCGGCGCACCGACGGGAAGGCCCGCCGCCGCCATGCGCTGGATGGCCTCGGCTACGGGGATGTGGGCGATGGCAGCGTCTTTATCCACCCAGCCGTAGCTCTGCAAGCGCTCCCGTTCCCGGGCCTGGCACTCTGCCCGCGCCTGGGCCTGCGTCCTGTCTGTGAAATCCACAGGCAGGGACGTAGACGGGGGCAGGCTGCGCGCCAGCAGTTGCGGACCGGTCAGGACGACCGTTACGGCCAGCCCTACCAGCAGCGCGGCCACCAGCAGCGCCACCGCCGCGCCGCAGCCGCCGGACGGTCTGCGTCTGTTTTGTGTGGCATCGTTACGAACACCCATTCTCATCTCCTACAATTGGTCCTGATTCCGGGAATGGACCAAGCCCAGTCTGTCTCCCGGAGATCGCCCGGTCCATTCCCGGAATCCAGCACCGCTACAATTGGCGCTCACGGCCCGCTGCCAGAAGTTTGCTGCTCCACTGGCGCGCAAAGAGCGCGGCCCACCCGCCGCCCATCCCCAGCAGCAGCAGAGGGTAGAGCCAATGGAAGTGGACCCCCTCCGGATAGAATGCGGGAACAATCAGCCAGTATAAATCAAAGGCCCGCGCACACAAGAGCAGCCCGGCCAGTACTCGCGGGCTACGCTTGACCCTGCGCGAGAGCAGCAGGGCAAAGGGCAGCACAAAATGCAGGCCGATGACCCCCAACGCCACCCACTGCCAGCCGCCCCCGCTGCGGTGGACATACCAGATCGCCTCTTCCGGGATGTTGGCCGACCAGATGATCAGATATTGGGAGAAGGCGAAATAGGCCCAAATCATCACCGAGGCCAGGAACAGATTGCCCAGATCGTTGAATGTTTGCAGGAGAGCACCCCACCCTGGCCCTCCCCAAAGTGGGGAGGGAACAGTCGTCTCTCCTCCCCCAGAGTGGGGGAGGCCGGGTGGGGGTGCAGCAGCCAGCCCCATCACCGCCAGACTGATCCCGGCCACGGCCTGCCCAGCCAGAAAGAGAAGCCCGTAAATGGACGAAAACCAGGCCGGCTCCAGGGACATCATCCAATCGAAGGCGGCGAAGGTGGCCGTGAGTACGTACAAAATCATTCCCAGCGCGGCCAGCCCCCGCCCCGATTTCCCGCCGTGCGCTTCCTGTGCAGAGAGTCGACGTAGCCCCAAAGCCAGCAGACTCCAGGCCGCAAAGTAGGCAACAGCCCGGCCCACAAAAAAGGGCACATTCAACCAGCCGCTTTTCGCTTGCATCAGTTCGCTGGCCGCCATCTGCCCGCTATCCGCCCAGGGATAGAGGCTGGGCAGCGCAACCAGCAGAGGCAGAAAGAGCAGCCCCAGTGCAGGCAGCGTCAGCGCCGCGGACAGGGCAATCGGCTGCACCGCCCCGCTCCAGCGCCCGCTT
>JACQGT010000364.1 GCA_016199425.1 Chloroflexota bacterium | reverse complement strand
GCATTCCGCATTCCGCACTCCGCATTCTTCATTCCGCATTCCCCGCCTCCACCGCCGCCCGCCGAAAGTCCACAAAGGGCAGCAGCACCAGACCGGCGATAAAGAAGATCACCACCGACAGAATACCAACCCGGTAGCTGCCGGTGGTTTGCAAGGCCAGGCCAAAGACCAGCGGCCCGATCCAACTGGTGCCCCGTTCGCTGATCTCGTAGAGGCTGAAATACTCGGCCTCCTGCCCTTTGGGAATCATCGTGGAGAAAACCGAACGGCTGAGGGCCTGGCTGCCGCCCAGGACGATGGCAATCACCCCACCCATCACGAAAAACTGGGCTTCGGTCTGCAAAAAGGCGTAGGCGTAGACGACAGTCCCACTCCAGACGACCAGACTGGCGATGATCGCCCGCTTCGCCCCGATCTTCCCGGCCAGATAGCCGAAGAAGAGCGCGCCGCCAAAGGCCACAAACTGCACCATCAGAATCAGCGCAACGAGGGACGACTCACCGATGCCCAACTCCTGGTTGCCGAACTGGGACGACAGCGCGATGACCGTCTGGATGCCGTCGTTGTAGAGCAGATAGGCGATGAGAAAGAGCAGCGTCTGGGGATAGCGGGGCAGATGGCGCAGGGTGTGGGAAAGCTGGCGAAAACCGACGGTGAGCATCCGCTCGCCCGCCTGCAAACTCTTGAGAGGCTGACGCCGTTTCAGATTCAAGAGCGGAATAATCGTAAAGATGGCCCACCAGACACCCGCCGAAGCCATACTGATGCGCACCGCGTGGCCGGTGGAGACGCCGAAATTCTCTGCATTGAGGAAGAGCACCAGATTCAGCGCCAGCAGAATGCCGCCGCCCAGATAACCCAACGCCCAACCTTGCGATGAGACCATATCCCGCTTCTCCAGCGACGAAATCTCCGGCAGGAAAGCGTTGTAGAAAACAATCGACGCGCCAAAACTCAGATTGGCCAGGAGAAAGAGCACTCCGCCCAGCAGATAATTATCCCCCTGCAAAAAGTAGAGAGAGATTGTGGCAAACGCGCCCAGATAGGCAAAGAAGCCCAACATCTGCTTTTTCAGATGGGAGTAGTCGGCGATGGCCCCCAAAATGGGGAGAAAGAAGATTTGCAAAAAGACAGAGAGCGAAACGATGTAAGGAAAGAAGGAATCAGCGAAGACGGTAATACCCAACGGATGGACAAAGCCGCTGGCATCAGCAGCCGTTTTGGCAACGCTCGTCAGATAGGGGCCAAGAAAGACAGTGACAACCGTTGTGGAAAAGGCGGAATTGGCCCAGTCGTAGAAATACCAACTGAACAGTTCTTTGCGGTCGTCAACAGGTGGAACGCCAGAAACTCCGGCAGAGCCAGACACCGAACGTGTGGACATCACCGACCTCGCTTTGCAATTGGGTTTTGGCTAACAACGAGCGGGGGACGGACAGAAAAATCACAAACCAATCAACTAATCAACCATTCCTTGCACCGGTTGATTAGTTGATTGGTTCATTGGCTAACATTCTTTTAGGCGGGCACAGGAAAGGCCTGTACCATCTCCAACACTTCGCCGCGCACAGCGTCCTGCAGGGCCGTGTTGCCCGGTTCACGGGCCACTGCCGCGATCCAGCGCCCAATCTGCTGGAACTCGGCCACGCCCATGCCCCGTGTCGTGGCCGCCGGGCTGCCCAGTCGGATGCCGCTTGTCACCAGCGCGGGCTTGGGATCGAAGGGAATCATATTTTTGTTGCAATGGATGGCCGCGTGATCCAGCGCCTTCTCAGCGGCTTTGCCCGTCACATTGTCGTCACCCAGACTGCCCAGGTCCACCAGCAGCAGATGGTTGTCCGTGCCGCCGCTGACAATGCGAATGTCCTCGGCCTGCAACGCGTTGGCCAGGGCCTGGGCGTTTGTCAATACCTGCTGCTGATAGGCCCTGAACGACGGCTGCATATTCAGTTTGAAACCCACGGCCTTGGCCGCGATGATGTGCATCAGCGGCCCGCCCTGCATACCGGGGAAGACGGCGCGGTTGATATCTTTGGCGAACTTCTCCCGGCTGAGGATCAGCCCGCCCCGGGTGCCGCGCAGAGTCTTGTGGGTCGTCGTCGTCACCACATCGCAGAAGGGCACCGGGTCCGGGTGCAGCCCCGTCGCCACCAGACCGGCCACGTGGGCCATATCCATCATCAGGTAACAGCCTACTTCGTCGGCGATCTGGCGCAGGCGGGGAAAATCGAAGTGGCGGGGATAGGCGCTGGCTCCCGCCAGCAGCAGCTTCGGTTTGTGTTGGCAGGCCAGGCGCTCTATTTCGTCGTAGTCGATCTGCTCGGTCTGGGGGTTCAGCCCGTAGTGGACAAAATTGTAGTAGTGGCCGGAGCTGTTCAGGTGGAAGCCGTGGCTCAGATGGCCGCCGTGGTCCAGCTTCATGGCCAGCACAGTATCGCCGGGCTGGAGCAGGGCCATATAAACCGCGGCGTTGGCCTGCGCACCCGAATGGGGCTGTACATTGGCGTGTTCCGCGCCAAAGAGCGCTTTGGCCCGGTCAATGGCGATCTGCTCGGCAATGTCCACAAACTCGCAGCCGCCGTAGTAGCGCCGGCCCGGATAGCCCTCGGCGTATTTGTTGGTCAGCACACTGCCGGCCGCAGCCAGGATCGCGGGAAAGACATAATTTTCGCTGGCAATGAGTTCGATGCCTTCGGTCTGGCGACGGCGTTCCAACTCGATGGCGTTGTAGATGTCGGGGTCAACTTCCTGCAAAATCTTGCGGGGGTCGGACTGGTCGATCCAGGCGGCGAGGGGGTGATCCTGAATCGGGGAAAGGGTTGCCGATGCGTGCATACTCTGATTCTCCTGCGTGTGCAAATAAAATGCCGACGCCTGCTGCGCCGGTCTGGGATTTCGCCATTCAATCCGTCGTGCAAACGGGGTGGGCAACTTCATCCGCAAACGTCATTGTCCCGTGGGCGACTGCCCAAACAGCCGTGTCACATTATCACGACTGACCTCTTTCGTCAATTGTTTGGGATTCATTTCTGCTCCCTATCGACTGGAAGAATCACCCCGGCTCTGGTATACTGGCGTAAAGAAACAGAACAAGTATTGGATAGTAGATATTGGGTATTGGATATT